>MTNL01000068.1 GCA_002010365.1 Candidatus Acetothermia bacterium JdFR-50
GTCCCAAAGGAGAACCCGGCTCAAACGTGCCTGGATCTCCGGTTCGAGTTCGGCGGTGAGCAGATCAGGCTGCGGTGGCTCGCGGTCCTGTGTGTACTTTTCTAACCACCGTTCCACAATCTTTCGATATTCCGAACTGAAATCGTCCGGCGCAAGTTGGGCGAGTTTTTCGGGAGGAAGTTTCCCCGAAAGGAGGAACTTCAACACCACTTCCTCGGCCCCGAACGCTTCCCCCTCCCCTCCGGTGGTCCCCTTCCAGGAGATCTTGCCGCCCAAGGCCTTCCATACTTCTTCCTCCGGAAGCTCCAAAAGGAGAGCGACCCGCAGGGCCCATTCTTTTCGGAGCAGGGGGTTTTTGATGTGAGCCCAAAGGGAACGTACGAGTTCCAAAGCCTCCTCTTTCCCCCTGAGGGATGAGAGGCGGAAGCGTTGGGGGATGCGGGAAAGGAGGAAGTCACGGAAATCATCGGCTTCGGCCAGAACCGCATGCAGGGCGGCTACCCCCCGTTCCCGCACCAGCGAATCCGGATCCTCCCCTTCCGGAAGGGGGGCCACCCGGACTTCCAAACCCGCGTCCAACAGGATTCCTATCCCCCGGAGGGTAGAGGTCTCCCCCGCGGCATCAGCGTCGTAGGCCAATACGACCTCCCGGGCATAGCGGGCGAGTCGTCGGGCTTGGGACTCGGTAAGAGCAGTGCCCATGGAACATACGGCTTCCTGGATGCCCGCCGTCTGGAGGGATATGACGTCGGTGTATCCCTCCACTAGCACGGCCCTGCCGGAGGATTTGATCGCTTCTTTGGCCAAATCGAGGCCGTAAAGGAGGGTGCCTTTCTCGAAAAGGGGCGTGTTGGGACTGTTGAGGTACTTGGGTTCGGATCCCGAAAGGCTCCGTCCCGCGAAGGCCACCACCCGTCCGAGCTCGTCCCGGATGGGGAAGATGACACGGTCCACGAAACGGTCGCGGTATCCCCGGTCACCTTTTACCACCAACCCCAGTTTTTCCAGATCCGCGAGTCCCCAGCGGGAAAAGGCGGCTATGAGGGCGTTCCCCGAGGCAGGGGCGTAGCCTAGTCCATAGCGCTCCCATATATCAGGTCCCATGCCCCGCGAAAGGAGGTATTCCCTGGCCTTTTGTCCTTCCGAGGAGTGCAGTGCGTCCCGGAAGAACGTCGCCGCGGCGGAGTTGAGCTCCAGGAAGCGTTGCCGTTCTCCGCTGCGTCTGAGTTCTACCCCCAGTTCCGCGGCCAGCCGTTCCAGGGCTTCACGGAAGGAAAGGCGTTCTATCCGCATGAGGAACCCAATGGCGTCACCGCCGGCACCACAGCCGAAGCAATGCCATAGCTTCTTCTCCGGGGAGACATGGAAGGAAGGAGTGTCGTCGGGATGGAACGGACACCGTCCTTTATAACCCTTTCCCGCAGGCTTTAACGCTACATACCGGGAGATAAGCTCCACGATGTCGACTTTCTCCCGGATTTCATCCAGCTCACTCATGGGATCCCGCGCAGGAAGGGATTGGCCTCCCGCTCGGCCTGCACCGAGGTGGGCTCCCCATGGCCGGGGTATAGCCGCCACTCTCCGGAGAGCAGGGATAAAAGACGGCGCAACGATTCCTGAAGTTCCGTAAAGGATCCGCCGGGCAGATCCCACCTCCCCACTGAACCCGCGAACACCAAATCCCCACAGAAAACCACCCGCCCCTCTTCCCAAAGGAATACCACCGAACCGGGGGAATGTCCAGGGAAGTGTCGGACGACCAGCTTTTCAGTGCCCAAGGGCAGGGATTGGCCGTCCTCCAGATATCCGTCCGGTTCGGGCGGTGCCTTCCCGAAGGAGAAAAAGACCTCCCGCTCGGCCCGATGGTAAAGGAGCTTGCCCCCGAAACGCTGGCGGATCGCCTCCGCCGCATCCGCGTGGTCGAAGTGACCGTGGGTGAGGAGAACGTAACGGAGCTTCGTTTCGGCCAGCCTCGCCGAAAGCTCTGGGGTGATGTCCCCGGGATCGATGACGGCGGCCTCGCCGCCCGCCTCTAGGAGGTAACAGTTGGTGAGAAGTGGCCCCACCACAAACCTTTCAATCCTCATCGTGAATGGTATGGGAGGCGGTCAACACCATCACCTCCCCGAAACCGGCGGAAAGGAGTGCTGCCGCACACTCCGCCGCAGTGGTTCCCGTGGTATACACGTCGTCCACCAACACCACCCGCTCCCCGCGGCCCCCTCGACGGGCCACGAAGGCGCCTTTCAAATTCTCCTTGCGCTCCTCATAACTCAGGGAGATTTGGGGTGGAGTGGAACGAGTTTTCACTAGGAGTTGTGCCGCTCTCAACCCGCTTTTCCGGGATAGCTCCCGGGCCAAAAGTTCCGCCGCGTGCCGGGGCCGCTGGCGTCCCGGATCTTGGGGGACAAAGGTGATGAGATCGGCTTCGGGGGGCACAAATCGGAGAAGGAAACACGCGAGGAGCCGGGCCAGGGCCCGTTCCCCCTCGTACTTGAGGCCCAGGACCAAGGTGCGCAGTATCCCCCTATGAGGACCGATGGCCCGCGCCCACGTGAACGGCTTGGGTTCTACGGCACATTCCCGGCAGATATCCACCTCCTCCGTCACTGGACGTCCGCAGATCACACACCCCTTATCCTCGAAGGTCTCGATTTCCCGAAAACACTCAAGGCAAACAGGGACGGGTTCAGCGAGGGGTACGGAGCACACGAAACAACGCGGCGGGAAGAGGAGGGCCGTCACTCCCCTTCCCGCCGCCGTCAAAAGCTCACTTAACGATGAACTTCGCCACATCCAGGAGCCGGCAGCAATAGCCCCACTCGTTATCGTAGAAGGAGAGGACCTTCACCACCCGCGACATCCTGGGGAGGACCATGGTGTAAGCCAAGGCCACCACGGCGGAATGGGATTCCCCGAGCACATCAGACGAGACGATGGGCTCTTCCACCGCCTTCATGACCTCTCCCAAGGGGGTCTCGACGGCCTTCCGGAAAGCTTCGTTCACTTCATCCGCCGTTACCTCCCGCTTCAGGGTGGCGGTGAAGTCGGAGATGGAGCCACAGGGTACCGGCACCCGCATTGCGATTCCGTCCATCTTGCCTTCGAGCTCGGGGAAGATGGCGGGGATGGCGCGGGCGGCGCCGGTGGAGGTGGGAATGATGTTCGCCGCCGCGGCCCGCGCTCGGGCCAGATCATCGTGGAAGGCGTCCACGATGCGCTGGTCGTTGGTGTAAGCGTGGACCGTGGTGAGGAAGCCGTTCTCGATCCCGAAGGACTCGTGGAGTACCTTCACCACTGGGCCCAGGGAGTTGGTGGTGCAAGAAGCGGCGGAGACGATATCGGGCTTTCCGCGCTTGACGTATTCCTCCTCGTTCACCCGCCAGAGGATCTGGAGGGTCTCCTTCGCCTTTTCTCCTCGCGGCGGGGCGGTGATGAGGACCTTCGTGGCCCCGGCCTCGAGGTGTCCCTTGGCCTTCTCCGGATCCCGGAATACCCCTGTGGCCTCGATCACCACGTCCACATCCAGTTCCTTCCACGGAAGCTCTGCCGGGTTCGGGATCGCGGTGAGCCGGATCTCCGGCCGATCCCCGATCCGGAGCCTGTCCTCGCCCACCAGGGAGACCTCGAGGTCGTAGGGGCCGTACACGGTGTCGTACTTGAAAAGATGTGCAGCCCATTTGGCGTTGAATTTGTCCTTCTTTTTGTTGTAGAAAAGGAGGTCGTTGATCCCTACAATCTCGACTTCAGGATCCTTGGCTGCGATTCGGGTGAAAACCCGCCCGATACGCCCGAAACCGTTTATCGCTATTCTCACCGGTGCCATCTCACGCTCCTTTTTTCGTAAGGGGTGTTAACCACACATTTTAAGGAAAAGATCGTAGACGCGCAGGTCATCGGTAAGCTCCGGGTGAAAGCTCGCCACGAGCACGTTTTCCTCCCGGGCCATAACCGGTTGCCCTTGATGCTCGGCGAGGATCTCCACCCCGGGGCCGACGCGGCGGATATAGGGCGCCCGGATGAAGACCGCGGGGACCATCCCGATCCCCTTTACCTCCAAGGTAGTCTCGAAGGAATCCACCTGGCGACCGGAGGCATTGCGCTCCACGGCTATATTCGTGAAGCCGAAGAACCTCTCGGGCCAGTTAACGATCTCCTTCGCCAACAGTACCATCCCAGCACAGGTGCCGAACATGGGGATCCCCGCGCGGTGGAGTTCCTCGATGGGCTCAACGAGTCCCGACCACTTCAAGAGGCGCCAAATAGCCGTACTCTCCCCTCCGGGGAAAACGAGGCCCGCTACTCCCTCCAGTTCGGCGGGCTTGCGCACGAGAACGCCCTCGACCCCGAGCTTCCCCAACGCCCGGAGATGCTCCCGGACATCCCCCTGGACGGCCACGACCCCGATTCTCATCGATACTGCATGAGCTGCTCTTGGGGGATCTCCTCGATGGCGATGCCGGGCATGGGCTCGCCGAGGTCCTCGGAGACTTCCGCTAGGAGCTCGGGATCATCGTAGTGGGTGGTGGCGAGGACTATGGCCCGTGCCCGTTTCTCGGGGTCGGAGGATTTGAAGATCCCCGATCCTACGAAGACTCCGTCGGCACCTAGCATACGCATGAGGGCGGCATCGGCGGGGGNGGCGATCCCACCGGCGGCGAAGTTCACCACCGGAAGCCGCCCTAACTCCTGTATCATCTCCAACACCTCCACCGGGGCTCCGAGTTCCTTGGCGTAAGAGACGAGTTCCGCCCGGGACATGTCCCTTAGGCGGCGGATCTGGTCGTTGAGGATCCTCATGTGGCGCACGGCCTCGACGACGTTTCCGGTCCCGGCCTCGCCTTTCGTGCGGATCATGGCTGCCCCCTCCGCGATTCGTCGGGCCGCCTCGCCGAGATCCCGGCAGCCGCACACGAACGGCACCTTGAACTGCCACTTATCGATGTGATTGAAGGGATCGGCGGGG
>MTNL01000040.1 GCA_002010365.1 Candidatus Acetothermia bacterium JdFR-50
TTGCGGCGGCCCTCAACGAGATGGCGCGGAAGTCCGGGGTGGGGATCGCCGTACGGGAGGAGGACATCCCGGTGCGGCCGGAGGTGAAGGGCCTCGCCGAGCTTTTGGGGATAAGCCCCCTCGTCCTTGCCTGCGAGGGCCGGGCGGTGCTTGGCGTCTCCCCCGATCGAGCCGAGGCGGTCCTCACAGCCCTTCGCGAACACCCTTTAGGTCGGGAAGCGCGGATAATCGGCGAGGCGATCCCCGAGCATAGCGGAAAGGTGATCTTGGAGACCGGCGTGGGGGGACGAAGGTACCTGGAGATGCCCCTAGGTGATCCCGTGCCCCGGATCTGCTAGCGCCTCCAGCGATCGGCCTCGATCGTGAGGCCGTCGTCCGCGGCGATCACCTCGATATCCAGCTCTTCGGAAAGCCTTTGAGCTAACTCTCGGGGCCTCGCCCGGAGCATCGTCATCCCGAAGTGGGTGAGCACCGCTAGCCTCGGCTTTACCTCCCTGATGATCTCCGCTGCCTCGGGGAGGGAGAGGTGATCGATTTCCGGGGTGGGCTTGAGCCGCACCACGTTCAGGACCAAGAGGTCGCAGCCCGCGTAGTGCCTCGGGAGCTCCGGGGTGAACCGGGTATCCACCACGAACCCAACCCGTCCCTCGGGCGAATCCAGGACCACCCCATAGGTTTCCGCATCGCCGTGGACGTGCTGCACGGCAAAGACGCGGATCTCATCTACCGTATACACCGGCCCTTCCTTCAATACCTCGATTCGTTCGGGGTATTGCCGCACGTACCTAAGGACCACGGGATCCTCTCCCTCTAGACAGTCTCGCGGCGCGAACAATATTCCCTTCTTTCCCTTATGACCCAATTCCGCCATTACCTCTAACATCACGTTTACATCGGTGGAGTGATCGAGATGCTTATGGGTGAGGATGATTCCATCGAGCTTCTCCGGATCGAGGGGCGGGCGGGATTTACGGCACCTAAGTAGGGTGCCTGGCCCCGGATCCAAAAGTAGCTTCCTTTCGGAAAGCTCGATCCATGTGCCGGCGGAGTAACGCAATTGCTTCCCGACGACGAAGCGGGCACCTGCGGTCCCGAGAAATTTCACGAATCCCACTTATACAATTCTATGTGATCCCCCTTGCAAAGGCAATTTTAGATGCCCTTGGCTGTTTAGACTCGAAGTTCCAGCTGATCAAAAAGTTCCTTTCCATCCGAAGTTCAACATCCACGCCTTGGAGGGGTCATCGGGATCCACCAGCCCCACCTCCAGGCCGAAATGTACGGTAAACCCTGCGAACAGGGGGAAAAGTATGTGGGACTTAATTTTCCCAAGCCCAAAAAGATCTTCCCTTCCACGGCTGAAGTAGAACGTGAACTGCCAACGCCCGGTATCGCCACAACAACCCACCACTGGCCCTTCGAACCGCCAGTACTCGAAAAAGTTCTCATCCCCGGTAACGGAAGCATCCTTTTCCGGATCAAAAGAGGTCACAAACTTTCCCGAGATCTCGCCGCTAAAGTCACACTTTATCTCAACCCCGTAAATCTCAACTCCCTCCAAACCAAAGCCATTTTCGGGAAGCTGGAGGGCGAAGCGAGGCCTTATGCACCCGTCGATCAATGCCGTGGAGATCCGGAACGTAGGACTGATGTCCTTGTGATCCGAGGTAAACGTGGCCTTGACGCTGAGGTAAATGCCTACATCGCCACAAACCCCGCATGGCACGGGGATGTCACTTACGGTGAAGCAGAAATTCTGAAATCCTTCATCTTTCGAAAAGGCAAAGCTGACATCCCAGCGGAAATCGCACAGGCTACAGCCCAAGTCCACGGCCTCACCCCGAGCGATGAAGTCGAAATCGGAAAACTCGATTTGGAGACCCGCGAATTTCGCCCGCATGTTGAAGGAGATGTTTTCAAGCATGCCACTGAGGGAAAACCGAGCGTAAGAATCCTCTGGGTTGCCGCCATCGAAGTAGAAGTCGTAGCTCATGGTGTATCCCATAATGGATGTGCGCAAATTAGCGGACCAATAATTGAGGGCCGGGACCGTGGGATCAAACTCCGTCGTCAATGTGAAGGGAATTCTAGCCGCAAACTCTCCCATAGGGAGTTCCAAATTGTAGCGGAAAGTGCTTTTGAAGGACGAGAACTTTTCGTCTTCTATTTTTGCTCGGAGTCCGAGATCGAAATAGTAAAGTTTCAGCTTAAGGGCAGCCTCGAAAACGCTTCCTTCCAAGGTAAAAGAAGGGCCTGAAAAGGTAAGATTTCCGTTCCAGACGAAAACAGGCGGGCTAACAAATGAACCGGGGCCAAGAACGACAATCTCCACGTAGATTTCCTCCAACCACTCCTCGGTCTGAGCATCGTAAACCGCTACGCGAAAGGAATCCTCTCCGTAAAAGCCTTTCTCCGGTTCGTAAATCAGCCGCGGAGGGGTCCCTTTCAGGGCACCGTGTTCGGGATGTTCCGTGATCTCGAAGCGGAAGTTCTCCGCAACAGCGGGATCACAGAGGAGTATTTCTCCCTGTCCCTCGAAAGGTACCACTACGCTTTGTATCGATGGGGGAAGTTCCACCTGTGCTGCCAAAGCCATGGACGAAATCATAAAAGCCACAACCGGTAATATCTTGACCCTCATTTACCCCTCCTTGGCAAACGACGTTGATCCCATGCTCAAGGTAGGGGAAGGAGCAAAGATTTATCGGAAAAGATGCGTGGAAAGAGGCGGAATAAAGACACATCTCGGGGGTATTTTGAGCTGTGATCGCCGTTAGTAATGCGAACAACACAAAAGGGCCCCAAAGTGCTGGGGCCCCTTCCTTTCCGCTAGTGTGAGCTTTTAGATTATTCTTCTTCTACCACTTCGAAGCTGAATCCATACACCCGATAGTGGCTCAAACTGATCCAGAACTGGTACCTCCCCAGAGGTAAGTTCTCAGTGTAAATACGGCACTCGTAAATTCCGTCGCGTAATTCTTGGACCTCGAAGGCCCGAAAGCGCGGCCAGTTATGCTTATCCACGCCCTCGTCCACCTTCACCAAAACGATCCACGGTTCGATTCCTTCTTCGGGGGCGGGGAAGCGGAAGGTCAGCATCTGGCCACGGTCCACGATCCAGGGATTCTCGGTAAGCGGCGAGTAGAGCCAGGCATCCTCGTTCTGCATCCGCGCCGTCCCCTCAACGAAATCGCCCTCGAGGTCAAGACCGTTGACAACGATCATCGCGTTGGATGTCCAGTTCTCGTCGATATCCGGTCCCGCGGGATCGACCCTTTCCATGGTGGCATAGGGAGCTGCGCCGTTGATCCCATAGCCTGCGGCCCAACCGGACTTACGGCGTGGATCCGCATTGGCCGTATCGACCACGATGCCTTCCGGATCGAGCAGCTCGATCACCTCGCCTTCATCCGCCAGCCGGTAGGACTCAGGCTTTCCGGTTCCATAGAGGAAATCGGAAGCATTCCGTTCGGGAATGTCGGCCACAGCGTCGGGAGTCAAGCGTTCCAAGATGAAGTAACCGTATGGCTCGATGGTCCCACTTAATTCGAGGACCTTCCACTCGACATCCTCCGGGTTCTCCACGTCCTTGCGGCGCCAGCGGAGTGTCCACCCGTTAAGATCGATGGGCTGATCGGTGAGGTTCACAAGCTCAATCCATTCGTGTTCAGGATCGGCCGGCGTGCCGCCCCAGGCCACTTCGTTTATGGCCACGGGCTTTAGAGCCGCCGCGGCACCGCCTGCTACAAGCTCCACTTCCTGGATGGTTATGGTGATCGTTCCGGTGTCAAATGCGTCGTACGGGTCACGTACGATGAAGTCAAACCGATCCGTTCCTACGAAATCGGGATCCGGCGTATAGAGGAGCTCCACGTAAGCCGTGTTGGAAGCCACATAGGCCACGTTATTGAGGTCACCGCTCAACATGCCGTGTCCCGGCGCCCCCACGATGGTGAAGCTCAGGGGATGTCCCTGGGGATAAGCGTGGAATAGATCGGGATCTCTTCCCACAAGCCGTACAGTAATCGGGATTCCCTTGCCGGTGGTGTAAGATCTATCCTCGGCCACCGGTGGATCGTTCCACCAAGGGGTGCTGTAGGTGGCCTCCACCGGCCCCACGGTGTTGCCGCAGGGTCCATCAGCCCAAGCCCGAGCCGTATTGGTCAACGGGCCGGGCAGTGGAGTACCCGGTTCGGCTTCCGCCACGTTGCACTCCGGACATCCCTCGGGGCCGAAGGCATCGTCCGGCGACACCACATACTTCACGGTGAACGTCCGGGACTCACCCGGCCCGAGTTCGGGCATCGTCTCATAGAAGCCAAGTTTTTCATCGCTGACCACCACGTTGTACAAAGTCACATCGCCGATGTTCGTTACGGTAATCTCGTAGGTAATCTCGTCTCCCACCTTGACCTTCGTGGTTACATCGGCGGTCTTGGTGAGACCGAGGGCGGCATTGTAGTTGACTTCAACCTCGGTGCGCGCTTCCGCTGCCGCGATTACCTGGCCGCACGGATCAAGTCCCTGGGCGGTTACGGCGTCGATCACGATTCCACAGGCATCGTCGTCCGTAGTAACGTAGGAAGCGGTGAAATCTACGGATTCTCCAGGAATCAAGTTTGGAATCGTCTCGGAGAAACCCGTCAAGGTATCCTCCACTTTGATGTCCTTTAACGCGACTTCGCCTGTGTTCCGTACCGTGATGGTATAAATGATCGTTTCTCCCACATATGCGGTGTCTTTATCGGGTTCTACAGTAACCTCGAGGCTGCTTTCATAAGCCAACGTCGTAAGCGTGGAAGCTTTGTTATTTTCAGAGTCAAGCTCATAGGTCGCGGAAGAAACGGTGGCTTCATTAGGGATCTCACAACCACATTCGGCGCTGGTGGTGGCGGCGATATTGATGACCAAACTATTGCCGGCTGGTAGGAG
>MTNL01000143.1 GCA_002010365.1 Candidatus Acetothermia bacterium JdFR-50
GCGGACGGGGGTGAGGTGGGGGGAATCCAGCAGGTGCGGGAGGCGGCGGCGGAGATCGCCCGGCTTTCCAAGCTCCGTGGGATGGCCTCCTTCCTCGTTTCCCACATCACCAAAGGCGGGGGGTTCGCCGGCCCAAAGACGGTGGAGCACATCGTGGATGTGGCCATCTACCTCGAGGGGGTACGCGAAACCGATCTCCGGATCCTGAGGTCGGTCAAGAACCGCTTCGGCTCCACCCACGAGGTGGCAGTCTTCCGCATGGGGGAACGGGGACTGGAGGAAGTCAAGAACCCCTCCCTTTTCTTCGTCTCCCGTGATCGAGCCCCCCGGCCGGGCACGGCTATCGTCCCGGTATTAGAGGGAACCCGGACCATGTTGGTGGAGGTCCAGGCCTTGGTTTCCCCCACCAAATACGGTCCTCCACAGCGACGTTGCGCGGGCCTGGATTACAACCGGGTGTTGGTGCTCCTGGCGGTCATCGAAAAGCACCTGGGGGTGCATATCGGGATGTCGGACGTGTACCTCGCGGTGGCGGGGGGCTTCGAGGTACGGGAACCCGCCTTGGATCTTGGGATCGCGGCCGCGGTCCTCTCCAGCCTCTACAACCGGCCCCTTTCCCCAAAGACGGTGGTGCTAGGGGAGATCGGTCTCTCGGGGGAGATACGTCCGGTACGGAAGGCCTATGAGCGTCTCAAGGAGGTGGCGAAGCTCGGCTTCGCCCGGGCCATTGTCCCCCATCAGGAGCTCGAGGATGATTTAGGATTAGAGTTGGTATGGGTCCGGACGATAGCTGAGGCTGTGGAAACCTTGGGGTTGAGTGGCTGAGGTGATGAGGGACGAATATAGGAAGATACTGGAGCGTACCGCCCCGGGGACACCGCTCCGGGAGGCCCTGGATCGGGTGGTGCAGCTGGGGACGGGGGGGTTGGTGGTGATCGCCGACCGGGAGGTGGTGGCGCCCATCATCGCCGCTGGGTTCGAATTAAACTCCCCCTTCACCCCCCAATCCCTGGCCGAGCTCTGCAAGATGGACCGGGCGGTAGTGGTGGACGAGAACTTAAAAACGATCCTTTACGCCAACGCCCATCTCGTGCCCGACCCCACCATCCCCTCTGCCGAGACCGGGACGCGCCATCGGGTGGCCGAACAGACCGCCAAACAGATCGAGCGCCCGGTGATCGCCATCTCCGAGGAGCGCAAGCGGATTACCATTTACTTCAAGTCGTGGCGGTACGAACTCAAAGACCCAGTGGTCCTTTCCTCTCAGGCTTCCCAGGCGCTCCTCATCTTAGATCGCTATCGCCGGGAGCTACACGAGCTCCTTACCGAGCTCGCGCCCATGGAGTTCGAGCGCAAGGTCCCGCTGGACCACGTGGCCATGGTGGTCCAGAAGGCGGTTCAGATGATCCACCTCGAAGAAGAGCTTCAGTCACTCTTCGTCGAACTCGGAAAGGAGGCCAAGCTCCTCAAGCACCAGCTCCGGGGGCTCATGCGGGGGGTGCGGGAGACGTTGAAGCTCGTGGTGTTGGACTTCCGCAAGACCCAGGACCAGCCGGTAGACGAGGTAGTACAAGAGATCCTGAAGCTGGATCCGGAAGAGCTCCTCGTCCCGGAGATGATCCTGAAAGCCTTAGGGTACTCCGAGGAAGAGCTGGAATCTCCGGTCCCCTCGCGGGGCTTCCGCTTGCTTTCCAAAATCCCCCGGCTTCCCCCTTCCATCATCGAGCGACTGGTGGAGGAGCTGGGGAGTCTCGATCAGATCGAGCGTGCCAACCGGAGGCAGCTTCAGCGCATAAAGGGGATCGCCGAGACCCGTGCCCGGGCGATCAAGTCGGGGCTGGCGCGCCTGAGGAACCGTTACATCTCGGGAGGACTTGAGAGATGATGGAATCGTTGCGTGTGGCGGCGGAATTCCTGCGGAAGTTGGGGGAACCGGAGGTGGCGGTGGTCCTCGGCTCCGGACTGGGGGATGTACTTCCCCTGGAGGGGGAACAGGTCGTTTCGTTTTCCGATGTCCCGGGGTTCCCACGTCCCACCGCCCCCGGGCACAAGGGCGAGATCGCCGTGGGGAAGCTGGGTGACGTGGAAGTCCTTGTCCAGCGGGGGCGCCTCCACTACTACGAGGGCTACTCCCCGGAGGAGATCGTGTTCCCGGTGCGGACTTATGCCCTTTTGGGAGTAAAAGTCCTGGTCCTCACCAATGCCTCGGGGGGGATCGCCGAGGGGCTCTCCCCGGGGGATCTCGTACTAATCCGGGACCACATCAACATGCTAGGGTTTAACCCCCTGCGGGGACCGAACCCGGAGGAACTGGGGCCCCGCTTCCCGGACATGACCCGCGCCTACGATCCGAGGCTCCGAGAAAAGGCCCACGCCGTGGCGCGGGAGCTGGGGATAGATCTCCGGGAGGGAGTGTACCTCGCCACCATGGGGCCAAGCTACGAGACCCCGGCGGAGATCAAGGCGTTCCGGGCGCTGGGGGCGGATCTTGTGGGGATGTCTACCGTGCCCGAGGTGATCGCCGCGCGACACGCGGGGATGCAGGTGTTGGCCATCTCATGCGTCACCAACCTCGCGGCGGGGATCGCCAAACATCCTCTCTCCCACGAAGAGGTCTTAGAGATCGGGCGCAAGAAGGCCGCCGAGCTCGGCCGGCTCCTCCAAGCCTTGATTCCGAAGCTTTCGCGGTGAAAGGATCTGAGCCTCACGTCTTCGGGCCCGCTTTTCTCAGGAGGTTGGCGTTGGTGACCACGGTCACCGAGCTCGTGGCCATGGCGGCCTCGGCCAAAAGGGGATGCATCCACCCGATCACCGCCAAAGGGATCATCACCACGTTGTAGAAGAAGGCCCAGAAGAGGTTTTGTGTTATCTTGCTGAAAATGGCGCGGGAAAGCTCGATGGCCTCGACCACTTTGCCGAGATCTCCGGACACCAGGGTAATATCCCCCGCCTCGATGGCGATATCGGTCCCAGTACCGATGGCGAGCCCTACATCCGCTTGGGTAAGGGCCGGGGCGTCGTTGATCCCATCCCCTACGAAGGCCACCCGCCCCAACTTCTCCTGAAGTCTCCGTACCTCGGCCACTTTGCCCTCGGGAAGCACTTCGGCAAGTACCTCATCGATGCCCACCTTCCTCGCGATGGCCATGGCGGTGCGATGGTTATCGCCGGTGATCATGATCGTCTTCAACCCCATAGCGTTAAGCCTGCGGATCGCTTCCGGGGAAGTCTCTTTGATGGTATCAGCAACTCCGATGATCCCGATGGGGCGATTCCCGCGGGCGACGAGCACCGCCGTTTTTCCCTCTTCCTCCAGGCGCCATAGCGTGTCCTCGAGCTCCCCGAGGTCGATCCCGTGTTCCTCGAGAAGGGTGCGCGAGCCCACAAGGACCGTGTCCTCCCCGAGAACGGCGATCACGCCCTTGCCCCGGATGGACTTGAATTCCTGGGGTTCAAGGAGTTCCAGGCCCTCGGCTTCCGCTTTCATCACGATGGCCCGGGCCAGGGGATGCTCGCTCCGCGCCTCGGCTGCGGCCGCTAGCGAGAGTAACCCTTGGGCATCGGTTCCCTGCAGTGGGATGAGATCGGTGACCTCAGGGGTCCCCTTGGTGATGGTTCCGGTCTTGTCGAGGATCACCGCCCGCACTTCCTTCAGGGTTTGGATCGCCTCCCCGTTGCGGATGAGGATTCCGCGCTTGGCCCCGATGCCGCTTCCCACGAGCAGGGCCGTAGGAGTGGCCAGTCCCAGCGCACACGGGCAAGCGATGACCAATACCGCCACCGCCGCGGCGAAGGCCCGAGTGAGGGGGGTTCCGCCCACCGTTAGCCAGGGAAGGAGCCTTCCGGCCCTGACGAAGACCTCGCCGGCCCCGGGGAAGAGGAGCCAAAAGAGGAAGGTGAAACCCGCGATCCCGAGCACCACCGGGACGAAACGCGCCACCACCTTGTCGGCGAAGGCCTGAATCGGGACCTTGGTGCTCTGGGCTTCCTCCACCAACTTTATGACTTGAGCGAGGAAACTCTCGTCGCCGACCCGCTTCACCTCCATCTTTAGGAAGCCGTCTTGATTTACGGTGGAGCCGATGACCTCATCGCCCGGCTTTTTGAGGACCGGCATCGACTCCCCGGTGGCCAGGGATTCATCGACGTAGCTTTCGCCCTCCAGCACCACCCCATCCGCCGGGATCTTCTCGCCGGGCCTGACGAGGGCGATGTCCCCGACTCGGAGTTCGCCGATCGGAACCTCGATCTCATTGCCGTCCCGGAGGACCCGGGCCCGGGCCGGGGAAAGCTCCAGGAGCTCCCTGATCGCCCTGGAGGCACGCCCCTTGGCGGTGGCCTCCACGTACCGTCCGGTTAGGTGGAAGGCCATGATCATGGCCGAGACTCCGGCATAGTTCGCCACCGGTATGACAAAGGAAAGGGGGCCGGTGAGGAAGGAGGCCGAGGTCCCCAAGGCGATAAGGGAGTCCATGGTGGGATGCAGGGAGACGAAACCGGAGAAGCCCCGGCGCAGGGTGGCCAGGCCGGAAACGAAGATAACCGGGAGAGCTAACACGATCATTCCAGCCCCGAAGAGGGTGGGGCTGGGCCACGCGATTCCGAAAAACATCTCCGGGACCATCCACAGGATAAGGGGCGCGGTAAGGGCCCACGCCAGGATCATTCGATTCCGTGCGTCCCGGATTTCCCTCTCGGAATGGTCTCCTTCGGCCTCCACCCCTTCGGATAGGACGGCCCTATAGCCGATGCTGTTCGCTTTTTCAATGAGTTTTTCCGGGGAGGCCAAAGTGGGGATGTACGTTACGGTAGCCCTGCCGGCGGCGAGGTTAACGTGGACTTCCAGCACACCGGGATGGTGCCTCAGGGCCCTCTCCACACGGGCTACACAGGCGGCGCAGCTCATCCCTTCGAT
>MTNL01000085.1 GCA_002010365.1 Candidatus Acetothermia bacterium JdFR-50
CATCGCCTTCCAGGCGCTGCGGCGAGGAGCACGCTTCCTGGCCACCAACCCCGATAAGACTTGCCCCGTGGAGGGCGGAGAGATCCCAGACGCCGCGGGGGTGATCGCCGCCTTGGAAGCTACCACGGGACGGAAGGTGGAGTTGGTCTTGGGAAAACCCTCCCGTCACATGGTGCAGGCAGCCCTGGAGGTCCTCGGACTCGAGGCTGGGGCGTGTGCCATGGTGGGCGACCGCTTGGAGACCGATGTCCGAATGGCGAAGGAAAACGGGCTCGTGGCGGTCCTCACCCTCACTGGGGTCAGCTCCCGGGAGGACGTGGGGAGCTCCCCCTGGAAGCCGGACCACGTGGTGGATAGCATCGCTGAGCTTCCCGACCTGGACGAGAGGTTGTGCGAAAGGAGGTAAGGGGTGGAGGAGAAGGTGGTGTACGTCCCGGTGGAGACGCTGCGGGAATTCATGTACCAAGTGTTTTTGAAGTGCGGTGTTCCCGAAGATGACGCCCGGATCTGTGCCGATGTGCTCATCACCTCAGATATCCGGGGGATCCCCTCTCATGGGGTGAACCGTCTCAAGATGTACTACGATCGCATCAAGCGGGGGATCCTCTCCCCCGTGACCCGTTTCGAGATCGTGAGGGAGAGCGAGACCACTGCGGTGGTAGACGGCCACCACGGCATGGGCCATGTGATCGGCTATAAATCCATGAAGCTCGCGATAAAGAAAGCCCGGGAGTACGGAATGGGAGCGGTGGCAGTCCGAAATTCCTCTCACTACGGGATCGCCGGTTACTACGCCCTCATGGCTGCGGAGGAGGGCATGATCGGAATCGCTTTCACCAACGCCCGACCCTCAGTGGCCCCCACCTTCTCGGTGGAACCCATGTTGGGAACCAACCCCATTGCCTTCGCGTGTCCCACCGACGAGGAGTTCCCCTTCTGCTTCGACGCCGCCACCTCCATCACGCAGCGGGGCAAGATCGAGGTCCTGGCCCGGGTGGGCAAGCCCACCCCCGCTGGATGGGTAATCGGACGGGATGGGACGCTGGCCACCGACACGGAGGCCATCCTCAAGGGGATTCCCGAGGGGAAATACGCCCTCCTGCCTCTGGGCGGCCCTGGGGAGGAGATGGGTGGGCACAAGGGATATGGCCTTTCGGTGATGGTGGAGATCTTATGCGCGGCGTTGCAGTCCGGAGCGTTCCTTAAGGATCTCTCGGGATTTGACGAGCGCGGCAACCCTCGGCCTCATCAGCTTGGCCATTTCTTCATGGCCATCGATATCGCCCACTTCGTGCCGCTGGACGAGTTCGAGCGCACTGTGGGAGAAATCCTGCGAAAACTGCGGGCGGCGGAAGTAGCACCGGGGGCGGAGCGGATCTACACCGCAGGACAAAAAGCGTACCTCGCGGCCAAACGCGCACAGAAAAAAGGCATTCCCCTCAACGAATCAGTCCAACGTGACCTCAAGATCCTCCAGGAAGAACTCGGGATAAAAGAGGTCCCTCTCCCCTTCTGATACCGCCCCGGAGATCAAGATCCCCTCAAGAGAAGCACTTTTTTCCTCGAAAAGGGGGGCTTGTGCCCCCTCAGGGAGTGCGAGGATGGCGTTACGTTATTTGAAAGGGCATGGTTTTCCTCACAGTTATGGCGTTGATCCTGGGCACGGGCTTTGTCTGCAACGGACAAGAACTCGGGGTGAGCTTCTATTCCTCGCTCTCTTGGAACCCCAACGAAGGGATATACCTTTCCTCGCAAGTGAATATAGAACTGGATTTCAACTTCATTAATACCGGAACCACCATTAAATTCAAGAAAAACACGCCATACGAGTTTTCTCTTGATTTTCAATGGTATGAAAGGCCGCTCCGCCTCTCCGGCGAGTTGGTATTCGCACCGGACGTCTTCGACCAGGGGCGTTTGGAGGTGCGATATTGGGAGGATCCATGGAACGTAAGGCTCAGGGGCACCGTAGCCGCTGAGGAAACACCCTTTCTAGAACTTGAGGGAACTTATGAGGAACGCTTTGAAGTCGAGTGGTATTTCGCCTTAAGCAGTTCGCTAGCCTTCCATGAGCTTAAATTGACCTTCGCTCTCCCCCTCGAGGATGAGGGAACTCTCTCCTTGGCAACGCGTTATAAAGATGAGGAAGAACCGAGACTGATCCTGAAATGGAGGGGGACAACTCCGTGGGGGGAGCTACGGCTTGAGTTTCGGGATCTGGAGTTTTGCGCCGCGGAGCTCTTTCGAGAATGGACTATAGAGCAATGGGAACACGAGTTCGACCTCTTGGTTGATGCCGAGGAAACATTGACGGTGGAACTGATCCAAAAAAGCGTCTTCCATTGGTCTGAGGAGAGTGGCTATGGGTTCTCCGCCAAGCTCAAGCAAACATCCAGCTTGGAATTGGCACGACTTCATTCTTTCATCTTCGGCCCTGGTTGGGAGTTGAGGCTCAAACTCATGGCACGGGAACTTTATTTCCAAGGGGAAGTAGCGATCAGCGAGGAAACCTTTTTGGGAGGGGGGTTAGATATCGGAATGGAGGATTGGGAAGGAGGCATATGGATTGAAGGGGTCCTCGGCGGAGAATGGGAATGGTCCTTGGGCTGTGATTGGACCAATGGTGCCCTCGATGAACTTTCCCTTGAGCTCTATTTCGAAACCTGAAGGCACAAAGTTGCCTTCAAGTCTAGCAATCGTTACAATTCTATGGGAGTGCATTATATTTACCTAGGAGGTGATGGAATGTGAAGAGGGGTGTTCTGCGGTTATTGCTGCTTTTGTTCACCGTAAGTTGTTTCCTTCCCCTAGCAGCGTTCGGAGAGCAGAGCGGGGCAGGGGTGAAGGTAAAGGCGAGAGTTGGGGGCCAGATCCTCATCGAGATCGTCAGTGGCGAAGAGATCAGCTTCGAAGTCGACCCAGTCATGAACCCCGAGGACACCGCCGCCACGGAAATCGTGGTGCGCACCAACGCCACTAAATACTCCATCATCGCCGAGTTCGGGGAGTTCCTCATCGGAGATTACGACCTTATAAAGAACGAGAAGTTCTTCATCCGCTCCAAGGCCCCGGGAAGCGGACAGGCCATCGACGATTGGACCGTGCCCAAAGGAGAGGTAGTAATCCTGAAGAACGAGGACGGGCTCACCCCCGGAGAAACCACCATCGTGGAATACCTTCTCAAGGTTGACTTCACTGTCCCGCCTGGAGAAGGGAAACTGGAGATCGTGTATACCGCTGTCCCCGCGTTCTAAAGGGGAGGTGAGGTAGAGCATGATCAAAAAATACCTAGCGGTCGCGCTCTTTGGGGTCTGGGGATTCTCGGCCTTAGCCGGGGGTATCTCCTTGTTCCCTACCGTTACGGAAATCATCCTTCCCCCGGGTACAAGCTACAGTGATATGATCTACATCACCAACACCGGGGATGAACCGGTGACCGTTGAGGCCCGGGTGTTGGGGTTCATGGCCCCCGAGGGAATCCCCCGCTTTCTCGAACCCCAATTCGACAATTACCCCTTCAGCGGAAAGGATATACTGAGCATTGAACCCGTGGTTCAAACCGTCGAACCAGGGGGAACAGCGGTTTTCACTTATGAGCTACATATGCCCGAGAAGTTGGATCCCTACGGAGGACGCTATGTAGCGATCATGTTCAAGGTAAAGCCCGCCTCTTCAGAAGCTCAGGTAGTGGTGACCACTCAGCTAGCCTCCCTCTTCTTGGTGAGCCCGGGAGGTGAGGCGGCGCCTCACCTTCAGATGGGCGATTTGCGTGTTTACCAATTCAAAGCAAATCCCCGTAAGGTGATCTTGGAAGCCGTGGTCACCAACGACGGCAACCTCCATATCAGCACTGATCAAATCCGGGGATACATCTACATCACGGACGCCGACGGCTACATCGTAGACGAATTCCCCGCTTCCACCCACACTATGCTTCCTGGAAATTCCTATATGCACCAAGAGGTTTGGTACGCACCCGAGGATTTGCCTTCGGGCACGTACCAATTCCATTTCGCCCTGGTGCTCTTCGGCCCCGTGGGCACACGCCCGCAATACCTCTTCATGTCCCAAGAGGCGGAGTTGAACTTCTGAGAGGTCGAAGCCACGAGGGGCGGCCGGTTCACCGGCCGCCTTTTTTCTTTTTCCAGGTTCTTTTTCGCTTTCTCGCTTCTGGGTGTCCCATCCACCGGGTACAAACCAACGCCCTTTAGCGTTAATATTCAAACCGTGAAGTGCGAGATCATCGTCTGCGATCGATCGGTTTTCTCAGGAGAGGTGGAGTCTCTCTATACTAGAACTCCCCGTGGTTGGCTGGGCGTCCTTCCCCGACATGCCCCAGCGGCGTTCGCATTGGAGAACGCACCGCTTAAGATTCGAACTTCCGAAGGGGAGCGCTCGTTCCACGTGAAAAACGGCTTTGTCCGGGTAACCCCTACGAAAGTGGCTGTGTTTGCCGACGAACTCGAGGAGGAACATGCCCCCTAGGGTCTTCATCAGCGGTATCGGGGTCGTCAGTCCCTTGGGTATTGGTAAAGAGGCCTTCTTCACCGGCCTCAAGGAAGCCAAGATAGCCATCCGCCGCGTGGATGACATCCTCGATCTCGAGGGGATCAAATCCAAAGTGGGAGCTCCGGTTCTGAACTTCGATCCCCGGGACTTCATCGCCCCAAAACGGGCCAAACGGCTAGGACGGGCAACCCAGTTCGCCCTGGCGGCCGCCCGACTTGCCCTAGGAGATGCTCGTTTAGATCCCGCGACGGACCGATTCGGCGGGGTGATCATGGGCACCGGAATCGGGCCCGTGGAGGCGATGATCGATAACCTCCACGCCCTCGAGAGGCGGGGACCAGAGCGGGTCTCCCCTTTTTTCATCCCCATCATGATGCCCAATGCCACCGCG
>MTNL01000112.1 GCA_002010365.1 Candidatus Acetothermia bacterium JdFR-50
GGCGGGACGGCGTGCTCACGGTGGAGATGGAGGCCGCGGCCCTGTTCGCGGTGGCGGAAGTGCGGCGGGTGGAGGTGGCGCTTCTGTTGGTCGTTTCGGACCGGCTGGGGGAACGCTGGGAGCCGGGCCACTTTTCGGAGGAGGTGGAACGGGGCCTGAGGAAGGCGGCCCGGGTTGTCCTGGAGGCGGTACATGGGCTTTGAACATGGGCCCGTGGGCGGGGTGGAACGGGAATTACGACGGACACGCCCGTGATGAGTGGGAATGGTTGGAACGGCATCGGACCGAGTTCGCCGTGACCTTCGGGCCCTGGGCGAACACCTCCCCCCGTCGCCGGCGAGGGTGTTGGATGTGGGCGGGGGGCCGGGGCGATACGCCATCGAGCTCGCCCGGCGAGGATACGAGGTGGTACTGTTCGATCTTGCGCGGAGATGCCTCGACCTCGCCCGAGAGAAGGCCTGCGAGGCCGGGGTGGAGCTCGCGGGCTACGAGCACGGCGATGCCCGGGATCTCACCCGGTTCGGCGACAGGGAGTTCGACGCCGTCCTCCTCATGGGCCCGCTCTACCATCTGCTCGCGGATGAGGAGTGCCGCCGGGCGATCCGGGAGGCGCGGCGCGTCCTGAGGCCGGGCGGGCTGATCTTCGCCGCGTTCATCACCCGGTATGCCCCCATCCGCTGGGCGGCCAAGTACGGGCCGGGTTGGATCGTGGAACACCGCGCACGCCTGGAACAGCTCCTCGCCTCCGGGGTCCTCCCCGCCGGCCCCGAGGGAGGCTTCACCGACGCCTACTTCGTCCATCCCACCGAAATCAAGCCGCTGATGAAGGGGGAGGGCTTCGAGACCCTCGATCTCATCGCGTGTGAAGGGGTGATCAACATGATCGAGACGCGGGTGAACGAGCTCACGGGCGACGCCTGGGAGGCGTGGGTGGAACTCAACTACCGGCTGGGGCGGGACCCCACCGTCCACGGGGCCGCCGAACACCTCCTCTACGTGGGGCGAAAACGCGGGGCGCGGCTGGCGTCCCTCAGCCCGCCAGCTCTATGATCTCCTCGCAGTAATCCGCGTAAGGTCTGATCCTCGCGTAGTTCCGCGAGAACTGGAGCCGAGGATCGATCCGCTTGAGGAGCTCCCGGCCGGGCCTCTCATAGACCTCCCTGCAGATGAGCCGAGTATCGAGTCCGAGCTGCTTGCAGGCCTCGAGGACACTGCAGAAGTTGCGCCACCGGCACACGATCTTATCGGGGGTCCTCTCGACGATCTCCACTTCGCCCGGGTCGAGGCCCAGGTGCTCGAAGTAGAAGATCTCGAACGCTCGCTCGACCGGTGGACCACCGCGTGCGAGCTCGTCCCCGTGCTCCTCCACCCACCTCAACGCCGAGCTCACCACACATCCCTCCATGAGTTTCAGGGCCCTGTTCCAGCCAATCTCCCGGGCAACGGCGATGAGGTACTCGAAGAGCTCCACCGTCTTTGAGACCTTGATCCCCCTCGCCTTCTCCTCCTCCATCACAGTCCAATTGTATACTGCTTCCGGAGGGGAACGACATGTGGTCCGGTTACTTCCCCGACCCCGCCAGGGGCGGTGAGGCTACGAGAGATGCCCGGGCTCGAGACGGCGATCCTCACCGGCCCCTCGGGGGAACGGATGATGGCCTTGAACACCATCGGGGACATCTGCGGCGGGAAAGGACGCCTCAGGATCGGGGAGGAAGAGAGGGTCGTGGGTCCAGGGGATCTTTACTACATCCCCTGGGAGTCCCTCACGGGGATACCTGCTTGGGGGACGACCTCTTCGTGATGTTGGACTTCTTCTTCCCGATACGGGAGGACCTCGTGCTCAGGGTCGTGGGGGGGTGGAGAGGGGGGTGAGAAGGGGAGGCTCTCCTCCGTGGTCATCCGCGAAGCGAGGGAAGCCGATCTCAGGGCCGTTGTGGGGCTGGCGCTCTACCGCGAGCTCGGGTTCACCGAGCGGGGGATCTGGCTGGAGGAGGAACTCTAGGTGAGGATGCTAGAGGTCAAGCAGGTGGACTCCTTCACGGAAAGGCCCTTCTGTGGCAACCCGGCAGCGGTGGTCCTCGACGCCGCCGGGCTCACAGACGGGGAGATGCAGGCGATCGCCCAGGAGATGAACCTCTCGGAGACGGCGTTCGTCCTTCCCTCCGAGAGAGCCCACCTCAAGCTACGGTTCTTCACCCCGAGGAAGGAGATCCCCCTCTCTGGCCATCCCACCATCGCCGCGGTCCATGTCCTGCTCGAGGAAGGGAGGATCTCGCTGCCGGGGGGAGGGGGCACGATCGAAGTGGAATTCCCCGTGGGGGTCCTGCCGGTGGAGGTGCGGGAGGAAAAGGGGAGACCCCTCATCGTGATGACCCAGAAGCGGCCGGAATTCCTGCGGACCACCGCCACGGAGCCCGTGGCGGTGGCCCTGGGGATATCCCCCGGTGAGCTCGATCCCCGGGCCCCACCCCAAGTGGTGAGCACCGGGACTCCACAGCTCATGGTGCCCGTGAGGTCCCTGCGGGTTCTCGAGCGGCTGCGGCCCAAAGGGGAATTCCTCGTGCGCCTGGGCGAGGAGGTCGGGTTCTTCAGCGTGCATGTCTTCTGCCCCGAGGCATATGGGAACGCCCACGTACACGCGCGTCACTTCGCCCCCGGGGCCGGGGTTCCCGAGGACCCCGTGACCGGCTCCGCATCTGGGGCCATGGGGGCCTACCTCGTGCGCTACGGATTCCTTTCCGGGCCCCTGATCGTGGCGGAACAGGGGCACATCATGGGGAGGCCCGGCACGGTGCGGATCGAGGTCATGGGACATGGCGAGGAGATCGTCTGCGTAAAGGTCGGGGGGACCGCGGTTACCGTGATGGCGGGCGAGCTCTTCCTTCCCTGAGCGGTCGATGGGGTGGATAAAGAACTACCGGACCGGGAGGCGGGACGGACTCCATGCCAGCGCCGTCCGTCTGAAGGGACACGACCGGCGGCTCTGGGAGTGTGCAGTCCTGGTCAAGGAAGAGGGTCTGGAGATCTGGTTCCGCCCCAAGGCGAACATCGAGGTGCCGCCCAAGTCCGCATTCTTGGAGATGGAAAGGGATTCGCCCGGTGAGCCCGGGAGTTCGGGGTCGACGTATATCTCCTCGGCAACGAGTTGAGCCTCGGGGTCAACCTATGGGACGACCGCGTGCTCGAGTACACTGCGTGGGACATCCCCCGGGACGTGATCGACCCGCTGTGGCAGCAGCCAGGAGGTGGTCCAGAGGTTCCTCGAGGATCTTCTGCGGGTCGCCTCCTGGAAATTCGAATATGTGGACTGGACACAGCTTGACCTGGCCATCGACCGCGCCTTCGAGGCCAGCCCCCTGTACTGGTCATCGGGGTGCAGTACGAGGAGGAAGCGCAGGCGGCTCGCCTGCGGGGCCTGCTTAGAATTGATACAATTGGTTGATCTCGATGGGGTTTTCATTCAAGAATGGCAGGACCCGGACGATATGGGCTTCGGACTGGTGCGAAGTGACGAGACGCCGAAGCGGGCCTATGGGGTAGTGGCGGATTTCTTCGAACGGTTCGGTTAGAGACGAGGGACACGGAACATCCATTCGTTTGTGGACCCCCCTGTCGGCCAGGCCTTCGACGTCCAAGGTTGGAGGTGGGGATGGAGGAGATCAGCGTGAGGGAGGTTACCCGCGGGAATGTGGACGATCTCTGTCGGATATGTGTCCCGTCCGAAAAACGGGAGGATCCCGTGTATGTGACCGGCATGGAGCTGAAGAGGGTGTGGGCGCTTGGGATGCTCGAGAAGTGGGGCACATGTGCCATGCTGGCGTATCGGGGATCCATCCCGGTGGGGATGATCCAGTATTACCCCGTTCCCGAACAGGGGATCGTCCGCATCCACTGTATCTACGTCCCCGAGGAAGGGAACTGGAGGAAGGGGATAGGCACACGGCTCTTGTCAGGCCTGATGAAAGACGTAAGGGGGGCTAAGGATTGGTTCGGGGGCGAACCGCCGGCGGCCCTGGTCACCAGGACGTTCCCGGGCGAGGCTCCCGGCCAGTATCCCGCGCGCCTCTTCTTCCGGCGGAGGGGCTTCGTGCAGGTGGGCGATGACCCCGATCTCCTCTATTACCCGCTGCGGCCCGGTTTCGTCTACCGGCCACCAAAAGAGCTGGGTCCTGAATACATCCCCCAACCCGAGGACAGGGGTAGGGCGGTATTCATCTACGGTCCGGCACCGTGCCCCTTCGCCTACGTGTTCATGAAGAGGGCGGAGCGGGCGGTGATGGAGGTGGCGCCGTGGCTCCCGGTGCAGTGGATCGACGCGTCCGCGGAGCCCGACGAGATGAGGAAGCGGGGTGGCGTCACGGGGTGTATCGTCAACGCGGTCCCCATAAGATCCCTTGTCCTCGACGAAGGAAGATTTAGAAGAGAGGTTCTGGAGGCGTTGAAAGCCAACGCCCAGGGATAGAGAAGCTCCAGATGATCTTCCGAGAAGAGCCCCTCAAAAGGCCTCTGGTCACCCGGAGCAAGCTGACAAGGGATCCGGTCTCACTGGGACTCAGACCTGGCGATCTCATCATGCTGCATGCCTCCGCGAGGGCCACCGGTTGGGCCGTGGGAGGTCCGGATGTGGTCATCCAGGCAATCCTGGACGTGATCGGGCCCAAGGGGACGCTCATGATGTATGCGGGCTGGGAGGAAACATCTTATATCACCATCGCTTTGGAGGAAGACGGGGGCAAGGTTTATTTTGCGGAGTGTCCGCCCTTCGGCCCGAAAAGGTCGCGAGCCAACAGAAGGTAGAGCATCCTCACCGGGTACCTCAGGACCTGGTCCGGCGCCCGCCGCAGCGACCATCCCGAGGCCTCGGTGGTCGCCGTAGGCGC
>MTNL01000207.1 GCA_002010365.1 Candidatus Acetothermia bacterium JdFR-50
CCGGACCCTGCTCACCATGACCATGACCCACAAGGCCATTCCCTACAAGGCCGGATTTGGACCCTATGCCCCCGATGTCTTCCGCCTCCCCTATCCCTATCCCTACCGGAACCCGGTGCCCCTGGAGGAGATCGAGCGGCGGATGCTTTCCTTGGTGGACCCAGGGGAGGTGGCGTGTATGGTGGTGGAGCCGGTGATCGGGGAAGGAGGGTTCATCGTCCCGCCACCGGAGTTCCTCCCCTTCCTGCGGGAGCTGGCCGACCGATACGGGTTCCTCCTCGTTTGCGATGAGGTGCAGACGGGGATGGGGCGGACCGGAAAGTTCTTCGCGTCGGAGCGTTTCGGGGTAGAACCCGATCTCATCACCTTCGCCAAGTCCATCGCTGGGGGAATGCCCTTATCGGGGGTGGTCGGGAAGGCGGAGGTGATGGATAAGCCCATCCCCGGTTCCATTGGAGGGACCTATGTGGGGAACCCCGTGGCCTGCGCCGCGGCCCTGGCGGTCCTGGATGTGATCGAGGAAGAGGGTTTGATGAAGCGCGCCGAGCACATCGGTAGGCTCCTGTGGGAAGGGTTCAAGCGACTCCAGGAAAAATACGAGCTCATCGGTGACGTGCGGGGCCTGGGGGCCATGGTGGGAATGGAGCTGGTGAGGGACCGGGTCACCAAGGAGCCGGCGGCTGAAGAGACCAAAATGGTCGCCCGGGAGGCGATAAACCGCGGCCTCATCTTCCCCACTGCCGGGGTCTACGGGAACGTGATCCGGATGCTGGTGCCCCTGGTCGCCACCGACGAGGAGATCGCCGAGGCCCTGGAGATCCTGGACGAGGCCTTCGCCGCAGTGGTAAAGGGTTGAGTCCTTTGGACTCTTGTTTCGGGGCCCTAGGGCCCTATAATCTGTAATCGGAGGTAACCGGGGGAGCTCCTTTCTAGGGGCTGAGAGGAGGCCTGGGGAGGCCTCGACCCCTGGAACCTGACCTGGGTAATGCCAGCGTAGGGAAGGTTACCTCGGCGCCGGCACTGCCCACGTTCCTCTCCCCCGTGTTACCCCCTAAGGAGGCGTGGGCGTGTCCGAATGGGAGTTCCTCACACGGATAGCCGCGGAAGTGCCCCGGGCCGGGGATGACTGCGCCGTCATCCCCTTCCGCGGGACGAACCTCCTCCTTACCATCGACGTCCTCCACCGCTCCGCCGACTTCCCCGAGGGAACCGATCCCTACACCATGGGCTGGCGGGCAGTGGCCGTTACCCTCTCCGACATCGCCGCCATGGGGGGAAGGCCCCTGGGGGTGGTCCTCGCCCTCTCCGCCCCGGATCTCGCGGAGCCCTTCGAGGGGATACTCCGTGGAGCAAAGGACTGCGTCCGCGCGGCCGGAACCGAACTCCTCGGGGGTGACCTGGACATATCTGAGGAGCTTTTCCTGATCTCCTCGGGCCTGGGAGAGGCCGAACGTCCCGTGCTCCGTTCCGGGGCCCGTCCCGGGGATCGGGTCTATCTCACCGGCCCCCTGGGTCGCAGTTATCTGGCCCTCCGCTCGTTTGCCAGAGGCAAGATTCGGGAAGCGAACGAGCTTTTCCGCTTCATTCCCCGTGTCGACCTTGGGCGCGCCCTTTCCGACCACGCCACCGCGATGATCGACCTCTCCGACTCCCTGGCCCACTCCCTCCACATCCTCGCCCGGTCCTCCGGAGTGGGATTCCGGGTGGATGGGGAGCGGATCCCGCTGGTGGAAGGCCTAGGGCAGCAGCATCTGGGCGAGGTGATCTACTTCGGCGAGGACTACGAGCTCCTCTTCACCGCCCCACCCGGGACGCTACCTCCGGGGCCCTGGATCGAGATCGGGGAAGTGACCCGTGGGGAGGACGGGGTCCGCCTCGAGCATCGCGGTGAAGTCGGGGAGCTTCCGGACCGGGGATGGGAACACGGGGGCGAGGGGGGATCCTCCTAAGCCCCATGTCCGAATCCGGAGAAAGGAGGGAGGGATGAGGACACTTCTGGCAGTGGCATTGGCGGGTTCGGTGGGCTTAGCTGTCCTTGGGACGGAGGAGTTTTACGTCTACACCTACGACTCCTTCGTCTCTTGGGGCCCGGCAGCGGAGATCGAGGAGGCCTTCGAGGCGGCCCACCCCGGGGTGGATCTTGTTTGGATAGCCCCTGGGGGAGCTGCGGAAACGCTTTCCCGGATGATCGCAGAGATGGAGACCGGAGGCACCGACGCCGACGTCTTCTTGGGGATAAGCGACGCGGACTTGGTGCGGGCCTCGAAGTACCTCGAGCCCTACGATCCCGAATTGGTCCCTAACGCGGCTTACGTACCCGAGGAGCTTCTCAGGATCGAGCCGAAAGGTGTGGCCTTGCCGTTCGACCAGGGATATGTGGCCTTCGTCTACGATTCGGAGACGCTCCCCGAGAAGCTCGTGCCCAGAACCTTCGCCGACCTTTTGCGTTGTGAGCTCAAGGAGAAGATCATCGTTCAGGATCCACGCACTTCTTCCACGGGACGGGCCTTTCTCCTCTGGACTATCTGGCGCTTCGGCGAGCGGGGCTGGGTCGATTTCTGGCGGGCTTTCCTGCGGAACGTGCTTGTGGTGACCAAAGGCTGGTCCGAAGCCTACGACATGTTCCTGGCCGGTGAGGCCCCCATCGTCCTCTCCTTCACCACCGATACTGCCTACTCCTGGATCGAGTACCGTTCCCTCCGGTACCGAGTAGCTTTGCTGGACGGGGAAGCGTATCGGTTCGTGGAGTGGATGGGGATCGTGAAGGGCACCGATGACCGCACGCTCGCCCACGATTTCATGGATCTTGTCCTCTCAAAGGAGATTCAGGGGATGATCCCCACCTCCCAATGGATGTTCCCGGTGAGCGAGATCGCCGAGCTCCCGGCGGAGTTCGCGGAGTACGCCGTGATCCCCGAGGTACCGGCCTGGCTTTCCCCCGCGGAAGTGGGGGAGAAGCTCGAGGGCTGGATTTCCACCTGGCAGAGACTCCTCATCTCCGAATGACGGGCGGCACGGGGCGGCCAATGCTGAGCCCACACCGGTTTTAAAAGTTCCGCCTCAGGCCTTGACTGGATAGACGACAAGGCGCTATTCTAAATTGCAAACGTTGAAAGCCGAGGAGGTGAGCGTTTGTATAAGAGGAGGGTTTCCTCAAGCGAGAAATTCTAAGGAGGTGAGCGATGCGTAAAGTTCTTCTTTTCGGTATTTTGATGATTTCCCTGGCGTTGGTGGGCTTGGCGGAGAAGAAGGTGCTCCATGTCTACACCGCCCTGGACGTGGACGAGGCCAAGATATACATCGAGGCCTTCGAGGCTACCCATCCCGACATCGACGTCCAGTGGGTGCGGCTCTCCGCCGGCGAGGTGCTGGCCCGGCTCCGCGCCGAGGCGGGGAACCCGCAGGCCAGCCTCTGGTTCGGCGGCCCGAGCGACACCTACATCGTGGCCAAGATGGAGGGACTGCTGGAGCCGTACACCGAGTCCCTGGGCTGGCAGTACCTGCCCAACAAGTTCAAGGATCCCGAGGGGTATTGGGTCGGGATCTACCTGGGCTTCATCGGGTTCGTGACCAACAAGGACTTCCTGGAGAAGCACGGGATCGAGGCCCCGGATTCCTGGTACGATCTCCTCGACCCCGTGTTCAAGGGTGAGCTCTCCATGGCCTATCCCTATACCTCCGGGACCGGGTACACGCGTCTGGCCACATTGGTGTTCCTCATGGGAGAGGAGAAGGCCCTGGAGTTTGAGAAGAAGCTATCCGAGCAGATCCACCACTATACCCGTTCCGGCTCCGCCTGCGTGACCGAGGTTGGCCTGGGCGAGGTGGCGGGAGGCATCGCCTTCGCCCACGATATCATCGCCAAGGGGATCGCCAAGGGGTATCCGGTGGTCCTCTCCTTCCCCAAGGAGGGCACCGGCTACGAGGTGGGCGCTATGGCCCTGCTCAAGGGCGGTCCGGAACTCGAGCTCGCCAAGATCTTTTATGACTGGATGCTCTCTGCCGAGGCCCAGTCCCTGTTCAAGAATTGGTACCGGCTGCCCCTCAATCCCGAGGCCGAGCTCGCCGAAGGCCTCGTCACCGCGGATCAGCTCCCGCTGGTGGACTACGACGCGCTGTGGGCTGCCGAGAACCGAGACCGCCTGATCGAGCTCTGGCGCGAGGCCACCGGCTATTGAGGCGAGGAAACCCGGGCGGGGGGCGTCTGCCCCCCGCCTTTTTGTTTTAACCATCGGATGGCATGGCGCCCCGGACGGTGTACTGAGCTTGAAAAGCCGATAAAATCACGCGTCCCGTATGGAAAGATACAAGGAACTGAGGCGCTTGGTTCATGATCCCTTTCTCCTTTTCATCGTTGCCCTCATTTTCGGGCTCCTGGCCCTTTTCATCGTTTATCCTCTGGTCCGAGTCCTGACCACGAGCCTCTTTTACCGGGGGGAATTCAACCCCAAGTATTTCCTGCAGTTCTTCGAACGCCGCTATCTCATCAAGCCGTTTCTCAATTCCCTCACGGTGGGGGCCTTTGTTTCCGTTCTCGGTACCCTTATTGGGTTCGTTTTCGCCTACGCCGTGGCCCGCACCGATATTCCGGGGAAATCGGTGTTCCGCATCATCGCGACCTTTCCCATCATCTCACCACCGTTTCTGATTGCGTTGGCGGCGATCCTCCTTTTGGGGAACCACGGTCTCATCACGGAATTTTTGCGTAACCGGTTCGGGATAGATTGGGACGTCTATGGCCTGCCGGGGTTGGTGCTCACCGAGACTTTGGCCTACTTTCCCTTGGCGTTCATGACCTTGGAGGGGGTGCTTTCGGGGATCGACCCCGCGTTGGAGGAATCGGCCCTGGACCTCGGGGC
>MTNL01000070.1 GCA_002010365.1 Candidatus Acetothermia bacterium JdFR-50
CAAGGAGATAAATCCCGACGAGGTGGTGGCCTTGGGGGCTGCCCTCCAGGCAGCCATCCTCGCGGGGGAAATGAAAGAGATCGTGCTCCTGGACGTCACCCCCCTTACCCTCTCCGTGGAGACCCTGGGCGGTATCGCTACCCCCATCATCGAGCGCAACACCACCATCCCCGTGGAGCGCACCAAGACCTTCACCACCGCCCAGGATTTCCAAACCTCTGTGGAGATCCATATCGTCCAGGGTGAGCGTAAGATGGCCGCTGACAACAAGTCCCTGGGGAAATTCGTCCTCTCCGGCATTCCCCCGGCGCCTCGGGGTGTCCCCCAGATCGACGTGACCTTCAGGATCGATGCCGACGGGATCCTCCACGTAACCGCCAAGGACCGGGCCACGGGAAAGGAGGCCTCTATCACCATTAAGGAGACCTCCCGCCTCTCCCCCGAGGAGATCGAGCGCATGCGCAAGGAGGCGGAGAAGTACGCCGAAGAGGACCGGAAGAAGCTCGAGCTCGCCCAAGCCCGCAACGAGGCGGACCAGTTTGCATACTCGGTGGAGAAGGCCCTGGCGGAGCTGGGCGATAAGGTCCCCGCGGACAAGCGCTCAAAGATCGACGCCACCCTCAAGGCCCTCCGGGAAACCCTGGAGAAGAAGGACGCCGATGCCACGGCCATCCGCCTGGCCATCGAGGAGCTGAAGCGGGCCTCGGCGGAAGTGATGGCCGAGGCCTACCAGCGGGCAGCCGGGGAGGGCACCGGGGCCGCCACCGGAACCGCCGCCGACAAGGAAAAGGGCGGGGAGTGATCCTACGTGCCCAAGGATTACTACGAGATCCTCGGGGTTTCCCGGAATGCCACCCAGGAGGAGATCAAGAAGGCGTATCGGAGGTTGGTGAAGAAGTACCACCCCGACATGTACCCGGGGGACAAGGCCGAGGCCGAGCGGAGGTTCAAGGAGATCACCGAGGCCTACGAAGTACTCTCCGATCCCCAGAAGCGGGCCCAGTACGACCGCTACGGCCACGTGGGGCCGGAGCAGGGGTTCGATTTCGGCCCGGCCGATTTCCGCCGCGCCCGCGAGGTATTCGAAGAGGTTTTCGGCCGGGGAGCTTTCGAGGATCTCTTCGACTTCTTCTTCGGGGGTGGAACGAGGGCCGCGCAGCGGACCCGGGCCCGGCGAGGGGAGGACTTGGAGTACCGCATCAAGGTCTCTCTGGAGGACGCCGCCTTCGGGGCCCGGGTCCGGGCCACGGTACCGCGGCTGGTGCGGTGCGATCGGTGCGGGGGCTCGGGTATGGAGCCCGGCACGGGGACCACGACCTGTCCCACCTGCCGAGGCACCGGCCGCATCGAGTACCGTCATACCTCTATCTTCGGTTCCTACATTAACGTCCGGCCGTGCCCCGAATGCCAGGGATTCGGTGAGGTGTTCGAGCGCCCCTGCCGGAAGTGCCACGGCTCAGGGAGAGTGCGGGAGAAATCGGAGATCGAGGTGGAAATTCCACCGGGCATTGCTGACGGAGAGCGGCTGCTTTTGCGGGGTCAGGGCAACGCGGGGATGAACGGCGGCCCTGCTGGCGACCTCATCATCGCCGTGGAGATCCAGGAGCACCCGGTATTCCACCGACGGGATGCGGACCTATACGTAGAGGTACCGGTGCATTACGGGGAGCTGGTCTTAGGCGCCGAGATCGCCATCCCCACCCTGGAGGGCGAGGAGCGAGTGCGGATCCCGCCGGGCACCGATCCCCACGAGCCATACCGGCTTCGGGGGCGGGGAATGCCGAACCGGATGGGCGGACGGGGTGACCTCATCGTTAACTGGCGTGTGGTGATACCCCGAAAGCTCTCCCGGGACCAACGGGAGCTCCTACAACGATTCACCGAGTCCCTTTCCCCCGCCCGCGGAAAGCCTTAACCCCAGTAATCCCGAGGATCGTAGCGGAGCGGTTCTTTATCGCCCGCCCAGGCCTTCACTACCTCGCCCACGAAAACGGTGTGGTCCCCCGCGGGGAAACTCCCCACCAGCCTGCAGTCCAGCCACGCCGCCACTCCCTCCAGGATGGGGGCCCCGGTGGCGGCGGTGCGGTACGGGACCTCCGCGAACTTGTCCACGTCTCGGCCGCTTTTGGAGCCGAAATGCCGCGCCAGCTCCAGCTGGTCCCGCGCTAGGACGTTAACCGAGAACGCCCCCGCCTCGGCGATGAGGTCGTGGCTGAACCGTGTCTCCCCCACCGCCACGGCCACGAGGGGAGGTCGGTGGGAGACCCGCATAACCCAGGCGCAGGTGAGGGCGTTCGCCCGCCCGCCGTGGCGAGCGCCCACCACATAGACCCCATAGGTGAACTTCCCGAACGCTGAGGCCAGGGGTTCCTTGGCCATCGCTCCTATACCCCTCCCAGGAGGAGGGCCAACAGGGCCTTCTGGGCGTGGAGGCGGTTCTCGGCCTGGTCGAAGATCACCGAATGCGCCGAGCGGGCGGCCTCGTAGGTGAGCTCTTCGCCGTAGTGGGCCGGGAGACAGTGCATGAGGAGGCTGTCGGGCTTGGCCCGTTCCAGGAGCGCGAGGTCCACGGTGAACCCCGCGAAGTCCCGCTTCTTCTGCTCGGCCGTCGCTTCCTCCCCCATGGAGACCCAGACATCGGTGTAGATCACGTCCGCTCCCGCCACCGCCCCCTTCGGGTCGTGGAACACCTCCACTTCGCCCCCGGCGGCGTGGATGTGCCCCAGGACCTCATCCTTCGGGCCGTAGCCCTCGGGGCATGCCAGGCGGAAGTGGAGCCCCAACTTGGCACAAGCCAACATGAGGGAGTTGGCCACGTTGTTCGGATCCCCCACGAAGACCAGGGTGAGTCCTTCCAGGCGGCGCTTGCGCTCCCAGATGGTGAGCATGTCCCCCAAGGCCTGACAGGGATGGTATGTATCGGAGAGGCCGTTTATCACGGGAACGGTGGCGAAGCGGGCGAGCTCCTCCACAACCGCATGCTCGAACACCCGAGCCATGATCCCGTGGACGTAGCGGGAGAGGACCAACGCCACGTCCTCGGCCGTCTCCCGGACCCCCAGCTTCACCTCGTCCGGGCCCAGATAGAGGGCCTTTCCCCCCAGCTCCTCCATCCCCACCGCGAAGGAGACCCGGGTACGAAGGGAGGGCTTCTGGAAGAGGAGGGCCAGGGTCTTCCCCCGGAGGACGTGATCATGGGGGATGCCGGCCTTCCGCTCCTCCTTCAAGCGTTTGGCCAGCTCCAGCACTTCCCAGATCTCTTCCCTGCTCCAATCGGCCAAGCTCACGAGATCTCTCTTTTGTAGCTTCATTGTGTCCTCCTTGTGTGAAGCTAACGGGCCGTGCCCAGGCCCGGGACGCGGATCCTCGCCTCCACGGACCTAAGGGCGAAGGTAATGATGAGGACCAACGCTAGATAAATCAGAGCCACCACGGCGTAGACCTCGAAGAAGCGGAAGTTATCGCTGGCGATGGTGCGTCCCATCCCCATGAGGTCAGGGAGGCCGATGAGATACACGATGGAGGTGTACTTCAGCATGTAGACCAGTTCGTTGGACCAGGAGGGAAGCACCAGCCGCAACGCCTGGGGGAGGATCACGTGGCGGATCGTCTGCCACCGGGTCATCCCCAGCGAAAGCGCCGCCAGGGTCTGGCCCCGCTTCACCGCCTGGATGGCCCCGCGGAAGTACTCCGCTTGATACGCCGCGGTGTTGAGCCCCATGGCGATGATCCCCGAGAAGAGGGGAGAGAGGCGGATCCCCCATCCGGCCAGTCCGAAGTGGATCATGAAGAGCTGAACCAATAAGGGCGTGCCCCGGAAAAATTGGACGTAGGCACTGGCGAGCCAGTAGATGGGGCCCCGGGCGTACAAGCGGGCGATGGCGAGGAAAAGGCCCAGTACCGCCCCCATGGAGATGCAGGCCGCGGTGAGCTCCACGGTGAGCACGAGCCCCCGCCCGAGCTCTGGCAGCCACTCCCACTTGAAGATGAGCTCCATCAGCCGCTCTCCCCGTAGAACTCGGTGATCTTGCGGAGGAACTCCGCGGTTCGGGGGACCCTGGGGTTGGTGAAGAGCACTTCCGGCGGGCCCTGCTCCACGATGACCCCCTTCTCCATGAAGATGATCTCGTCGGCCACTGAGCGGGCGAACCCCATCTCGTGGGTCACCACCAACATCGTCATCCCCCCCTCCGCCAGCTCGATCATCACCTGGAGTACCTCGCCGATGAGCTCGGGATCCAAGGCAGAAGTGGGTTCGTCGAAGAGGATGAGTTTGGGGTCCATGGCCAGGGCCCGGGCGATGGAGACCCGCTGTTGCTGTCCCCCTGAGAGCTGGGCCGGGTAGGCGTTGGCCTTATCGGCGAGCCCCACCCGCTCCAGCTCCCGCTTGGCCCGCTCGGTGGCGGCGCGCTTGTCCATCCGCTTCACGCGGATGAGCCCCAGCCGGACGTTGTCCAGGGCGGTGAGGTGGGTGAAGAGGTTGAAGTCCTGAAACACGAAGCCGATCTGGGCCCGGATCCGGTAGATATTGGTCCGGCGTGAGGTAACCTCCTCTCCGTTCAACCAGATCCGGCCCCGGTCCGGCTCGGTGAGGCGATTGATGCACCGCAGCAGGGTGGATTTCCCCGTGCCCGAGGGGCCAATGATGACCTTGGTCTCCCCCCGCTCAAGGGTGAAGGAGACCCCCTTTAATACCTCTTCCTTTCCGTACCGCTTGTGCAGGTCCTCTACGACAAGGAGTGCCATCAGAACCGCTCCCCCGCGCCCTTCGCTTCGAACCCCGGGATCCGGTACCGCCGCTCCAGGGCGCCCAAACCCCAGTTGCCCAGGTAGGTGAGGA
>MTNL01000241.1 GCA_002010365.1 Candidatus Acetothermia bacterium JdFR-50
GCCAGCTCCTTTACCGACATCTCCTCGATGGCTTGCAGGATTTCCTCTTTGGTCATGACGACGCCTCCTTCTTCTTTTGGACTTCAGATAGGGCCACCACAAGCTTACGCAGGATGCCCGCCAGGGCAACGGCCAATCCCCGGATCGGCCCTGCCACCGCCCCGGCGAGCCGCGCGAGAAGCTCCTCCCGGCTGGGGAGGTCCGCTATTTTGTCCGCCTCCTCGGGAGGGAGCGTCTCCCCCTCGAAGATCCCCACCTTCACCTTGAGCTGCGGGAACTTCTTGCGAGACTCCCGCACCGCCCGGAAGGGAACCGTGGGATCGTCGTAGCCGATCACGATAGCGTTGGGACCGTGGAGGTACTGCGTGAGATCCCTGAGCCCCAACTCCTCGGCGGCGATGCGGGTCAGGGTGTTCTTTATCACCCGAAATTCCAGCCCCTTCCCCTTCATGAACTCCCGCAGCTCCACCATCTCCGGTGCGGGGATCCCCAAGTATTCCACCAACACCACCGCCTGGGCCTTGGAAAGCTTCTCCTTCAGCGCTTGGACCTGGGCCACCTTCTCCGGTTTCGGCATAATCTTCCCCCTCAGAGCCTCTGCGCCAGCTGGACGAGCTCCCGCTCGTCCACCGGGATGCCTGGTCCCATGGTGGAGGAGATGGAAACCCGCTGCAGGTACCGGCCCTTGAACCCCTCGGGACGACGATCCAAAACCGCTCGGGTCAGGGCCACCAAGTTCTCCAGGAGCTTCTCCGTCTCGAAGGAGACCTTACCGAAGGGAGCGTGGACGATCCCGTAGCGGTCGGCCCGGAACTCCACCATCCCCTGCTTCATCTCCTTCACCACTCGGGCAACGTCCATGGTCACCGTGCCGGTTTTGGGCGAGGGCATGAGCCCCCGGGGACCCAGGATCCGCCCCAGCTTCCCCACCACCGGCATCATGTCCGGGGTGGCGATCACCCGATCGAACTCGAGCCACCCTTCCTTCTGGATCCGCTCTGCGAGCTCCTCGCCCCCGACGTAGTCCGCACCCGCCTCCTCGGCTTCCCGGATCTTCTCCCCCCGGGCAAAGACCAGGACCCGCACGGTTCGACCGATGCCATGAGGTAGCACCACCGTACCCCGGATGGGGTACTGGGAGGTGTTCACCCCCAGGTTGAAGGCGGCCTCGGCGGTCTCGTCGAACTTGGCGGTGGCCGTTTTCTTCATAAGCTCGATGGCTTCCCGTACTGGATATAATCGGGTCTTGTCCACCACCGCCACCGTCTCGAGGTACCTCTTGGACCGTCTCATCCCTCGACCACCTCGATCCCCATATTCTTGGCCGTCCCCAGCACCATGCGGATGGCGGCCTCGATGTCCTTGGTGTTCATGTCGGGGAGTTTCCGCTCAGCTATACGCCGCACTTGCTCCATGGTGACCTTGCCCACCTTGATGCGATTGGGCTCAGGGGAACCTTTCTCGATCCCCGCCGCTTTCTTGAGGAGCACCGCCACCGGGGGCTGCTTGAGAACGAAGTCGAAGGAACGGTCGGAGTAAACGGTGATCTCCACCGGAATGAGGATGCCAGGCTCCTCATTCTTGGTGGCCTCGTTGAACTTCTTGCAGAACTCCATGATGTTGACCTTGTGCATGCCGAGCACCGGCCCCACCGGCGGCGCGGGGCTCGCCTGTCCTGCCGGTATTTGCAATTTGATCTTGGCCGCGACCTGTTTAGCCATCCTTATCCTCCTCCGTACGCATCAAGCGTCGAAAAGCTCAGATCTTGGCGATACCATCCAAGCTTATCCGCACCGGGAGCTCCCGGCCAAAGATCTTGACCGAGACCACCGCCTCCTCGGCCTCCTTGTCGATTTCCTTAATCTCTCCGGTGAAGTCGGCGAACGGCCCCTCGATGATTTGAACGATCTCGCCCACCTCGAACTCCACCTCCACCTTGGGCCGCCGCTCCTCTTCCATCCGCGGGGCCTCGGCGAGCCCGGCGGTGCGCTGCACCGCCAGCATCTCCTGCCCGTCTATAGGGATGGGATGAAACCGGTTCCCCACGAACCGTGCCCCCTCGATCCCCGAAAGCAACTCCCGCATTTGCTCCTCATCCAAGCCCATCTTGGCGAAGACGTAGCCCGGGAAGAGGCGGCGCTTCTCGATCCGGTGAATAGAAATTATGCGTTTCTCTTTATATTCCTTGACTTTCACCAACCCGGAGGCGTTGGCGTAGATCTTGTGCTCCCGCTCTACCTCGAACCCCTCGGGTAGTTCCTGTCCTTCCTTGAGGCGGGGACAAAGCTCCTCGGAGATGATCCTGGTCTCCCGGGTCCCATCCTCATACTCCAAGGTGATGCGCCGGACCCGCTCCCGGGCCACGATCTGTCCTTGAACATCGATCTGATAGCGGGAATCGGAATCCGTGGTGATGGGAACCCCGATGCGCACTCGCTCCCCGACGCGGATGTCACGACGCAGCTGCTTCTCCTGGGGTATCAGGTACTCTTTTTCCGTGCGATCCACCCGCTCCACCACGATGCGCCACATGGGCTCGATGGAGACTACCCGGGCCGGCTTCTGAAGGTGCCTCGGGGGGCGGCGGGCGAGCAAGGTCCCTCGCTCCACTCGCTCGTTGTTCTTCACCAGGAGGTCGTAATCGTAGGAAACGCGGTACTCAGTGGCACGGCCGCGACGGGAGCGGGATGTAACCACCTCCTCCACCGGGACCAAGAAGTACTCCACCTCCCCGTTCTTGCGGATAGGTTCGAAGTACTTCTCCCAGCCCAGCTGACGCACTCGCTCCTCGAGCTGCTTTTTCACACGCAGCTCGGAACCAGCGTAGGTTTGGATAGCATACCACTTTTTGCGTTGCATGGCTTTAGAGTACTTACCTCTTCAGGAGGGCGCTGAGGATGGCCCTCACGACGGTATCCACCAACCCCAGGTAAAGGGCCAGGGCCACCACCATCATGAGGATCAACGCCGTGAAGGCCGCCACCTGCTGCCACGGGGGCCAGCTCACCTTTTTGGCCTCCGCGATCACGGCCCGAAAATAATCCTTGATTTTCTGGATCATGCGATCACCTCGCAGGCCCGGAGGGACTCGAACCCCCAACCTCCGGATTTGGAGTCCGGTGCTCTGCCAATTGAGCTACGGGCCTGTCCACCCCTTATTTTAAACCTCTTTGTGCAGGGTGTGGTGCCGGCACCACTTGCAGTACTTGCGCAACTGAAGCTTATCGCGCCGGTTCTGACGATTCCGAGTGGTGTGGTAATTCCGGCGCCCACACTCGCTACAAGCCAGGCTCACAATGAGAACGTTGTCCTTTTTCGCCATCTCACTTGACGATCTTAGTCACCACACCCGCACCCACGGTACGACCACCCTCGCGGATGGCGAACCGCTGCCCCTCCTCCAGGGCCACGGGCTTGATAAGCTTGCATTTCAGGCCGTCGACGTTGTCGCCCGGCATCACCATCTCCACGCCCTCGGGGAGCTGGATCTCTCCGGTGACGTCGGTGGTACGGAAGAAGAACTGGGGCTTGTACCCGGAGAAGAACGGGGTGTGACGGCCGCCCTCCTCCTTGGAGAGCACGTAGACCTGAGCCAGGAACTCGGTGTGCGGGGTGATGGAACCGGGAGCCGCCAGGACCTGACCACGCTCCACCTCGTCCTTCTCGATACCGCGCAGAAGCACGCCGATGTTGTCGCCGGGAAGGGCCTCGTCCAGGATCTTGTTGAACATCTCGATGGAGGTGGCCACGGTCTTTTTGATCTCGTCGGTGAGCCCCACGATCTCCACCTCATCGCCCGGGCGGAGCTTGCCGCGCTCCACACGCCCGGTGACCACGGTACCCCGGCCCTTGATGGAGAAGATATCCTCGATGGGCATGAGGAATGGCTTGTCCTCCTCGCGCTTGGGGAGGGGGATGTAGTTGTCCAGGGCGTCCAGGAGCTCGAGGATGGGTTTCACCTCGGGATCGTCCAGGGAAGTGGCCTGGAGGGCCTTGAGCGCGGAGCCCCGGATTACCGGAACCTCGTCGCCCGGATAGTCGTACTGGCTGAGGAGCTCCCGCACCTCCATCTCCACAAGGTCCACCAGATCCGGATCGTCAACCATGTCCACCTTGTTGAGGAAGACCACGATGGCAGGAACGTTCACCTGACGCGCCAAAAGGACGTGTTCCCGGGTCTGGGGCATGGGGCCGTCGGCGGCGGAGACGACGAGGATAGCCCCGTCCATCTGGGCGGCCCCGGTGATCATGTTCTTCACGTAGTCGGCATGGCCGGGGCAGTCGATGTGGGCGTAGTGGCGGTTCTCGGTTTCGTACTCCACGTGGGCCACGTTAACGGTGAGGATCTTGGTCTCGTCACGGCGGAAGAGCTTGGCATCGGCCTTGGCCACCTCGTCGTAGGACCGCTCCTTGGCGAGGCCCTTCATGGCCAATACCTTGGTGATGGCCGCCGTGAGGGTCGTCTTTCCGTGATCGATGTGCCCGATCGTCCCCACGTTTATGTGCGGCTTCGTCCTCTCGAACTTCTCCTTTGACATCCCTTCCGACCTCCTTTGTTGGCGTGGCAAAAATAATGGAGCTAGAGTGCCCCGTGCTGGAGCCCGCGGGCGGATTCGAACCGCCGACCTCACCCTTACCAAGGGTGCGCTCTGGCCGTCTGAGCTACACGGGCCCCCCGCAAACCCGCATTTTACCTCCCCAAACGCAAGACAACAACCTGGTGGAGGGGGAGGGATTCGAACCCCCGAAGGCCTCAAGCCGCCGGGTTTACAGCCCGGTGCGTTTGACCGCTTCGCTACCCCT
>MTNL01000209.1 GCA_002010365.1 Candidatus Acetothermia bacterium JdFR-50
CTCGCCGCTAAGGAATGGAGGACATAGAGAAAGGGATCCAGCCGCAATAGCCAATACAACCGCTCCCCAAGCGGCCCCCGCCACATGGGGAGCTGAGCCAGGGATCGGGTGGTCAATAACCCCCCTGCGGAGGCGGTTATCGCCTGCCCCGGAGTCGGGGGACGAGGCCAGCGCCAGGCGGTGAACCCCGAAAAGGGGAAAACGGAAACGATCCACACGTCCTCCGCCCCGGCGGCACACGCGTAGGCCACATGTCCCAGTTCGTGAAGGGTGGTCTTCAGGGTCGCTGCCGTTCCCCAAAGGAGAAGCTCCGACACTAGATCCGTTCCGAAAAGGAGAGATCCCATGCACAACAACAAAATCAGGACAGCTGCCCCTTTCGCTCCCATTGATCCAGAGTCTCCCGACGCCGCCGCTTTCGTCAACCCGTTGTGACCCTCCAAGCACTCCGTGAAAGGCGGAAGCCCGAACCTCCGCTCCTCAGATGGAAGGGAGCCTCCGACCACAAAAGAAGGGGCCGATAGATACCGGCCCCTCTCCCTCCGTTTGCATAGGAGCTCCTCAGCTTCTTTCCCCCAGGGGAAGCACGGTCCTCCCGTGAACGGTGTTGATGAGGATCCCGGCGGCGGCGTACCAGGCGATCAGAGCGCAGACGATCCCCTCGTAGCCGGCGATGGTGTGGACCACGGGGATGAACTCCCCGATCCCCAGGAGGAAGAAGAGGATCGTCAACGTGATGAAGATCCAGGTGATTGCCCGGGGGAGCTTCAGGGAAGCGATGGTGGCGTAGGCGGTGAAGACCCCCCAAGCGAACAGGGCCACTGCTATCCCGGCCGGGGGCACCTCGGGGGCGATCCCCGCCCACTGGAGGAAGAAGAAGCTCGCCAGCCCCATCCAGAACGCCCCATAAGAGCTAAAGCAGGTCCCGCCGAAGATGTCCCCCCGGCGCAGATCCCACATCCCGGCCAGGAACTGCGCTAAGCCCCCGTAGAACATCGCCACCGGCATCACGATCCCCAGGGTATCCGCGGACACCCAGCCAGCGTTCACGATGTTCAAGATGAACGTGGAGAGCGCGAACCCACCCAGTCCCAACGGGGCGGGGTTAGCGATCTTGTTCTCCGTCATTTCCCATCCTCCTTTCGTCCAGGTGATTCAGAGATGCGGGGACGGCTCCCCGCCGCCCCCGCTCGCTCGGTTCGAAAACGATCTCAGCCCTTGTAGCCCACGGCCTTCTTGAGTTCCTCCACGCATTCGGGGTTGCGCAGGGTGGTGATATCGCCGATGGGCTCGTTCCTGACCAGGGCCTTGAGGATCCGGCGCATGATCTTGCCGGAGCGGGTCTTGGGCACGTCCTCCACGAAGTAGATGGCCGCGGGGCGGGCGGNGGGACCGATGTGCTTGTCCACCGTCTTGATGAGCTCCCGCTTCAGCTCATCGGAGGGGCTATAGCCCGCTTTGAGGAGCACGAACGCCACCGGCACCTCGCCCTTCACCTCGTCCGGGCGCGACACCACCGCCACCTCGGACACCGCGTCGTGTTGGGACAGGGCGTCCTCCACCTCGGCGGTGGCGAGGCGGTGGCCGGCCACGTTCATCACGTCGTCCACGCGGCCGGTGATGCGGATGTTCCCCATCTCGTCCATGCGGGCCCCGTCCTTGGTGAAGTAGTACTTGGGCCCGTATTCGCCGAAGTAGGTGGCCTTGAACTTCTCCGGGTCGCCCCACAGGCCCCGCAATAGCGAGGGAGGGAACGGGGGCTCGAGCACCAGATACCCGCCCTCACCGGCCGGGACCGGTTGTCCGCCGGCATCCAGGATCTTGACCCGGATCCCCGGGAAAGGACGTCCGGCCACGGTGGGGATGAAGGGTCCGATCCCGGGCAGGGCTTCGACACAATTGGCCCCGGTCTCCGTTTGCCACCAGGTGTCGATGATTGGGCAGCGCTCACCCCCGATGTGCTTAAAGTACCAGAGCCACGCTTCCTCGTTGATGGGCTCTCCCACCGTTCCCAGGACCCGGAGGGAGGAGAGGTCGTACTTCTTGGGCCACTCATCGCCCCACTTGACGTGCATCCGGATGGCGGTGGGGGCGGTGTAGTAAACGGTGACCTTGTGCTTCTGGATAGTGGCCCACATGCGGCCGTAGTCCGGGGTGTCCGGGGCGCCTTCGTACATCACCGTGGTCACCCCGTTCATCAAGGGCCCGTAGTTGATGTAGGAGTGGCCGGTGATCCATCCCACGTCGGCGGTGCACCAAAAGATGTCGTCCTCGTGGAGGTTGAAGTTCCACTTGGCGGTGGTGTAGACCTGCACGGCGTAGCCGCCGGTGGTGTGCATGACCCCCTTGGGCTTCCCAGTGGTGCCGGAGGTGTAGAGGATGAAGGCGAGATCTTCGGAATCCATCTCCTCCGGCGGGCACTCCGGGGACTGCTTGGACACGATCTCGTGATACCACACGTCTCGGGAAGGATCCATGGGGACGTCGATCCCGGCGCGCTTGACCACGATCACCTTCTCCACCTTGGTCCCCTCGATCCCCTTGTCGGCGTTGGCCTTCAGGTTGATGACCTTACCGCGGCGGTAGTACCCATCGGCGGTGATGAGGACCTTGGCCTCGCAGTCGATCATGCGGTCCCGTAGGGACTCAGGAGAGAAGGCCGAAAAGACCACGGAGTGCACCGCCCCGATCCGGACCACCGCCTGCATGGCGAACACCGCCTCGGGGATCATGGGAAGATAGATCCCCACGCGGTCGCCCTTCTTCACCCCGAGCTCCTTCAGGGCATTGGCCAAACGGGAGACCTCCGCGAGGAGCTCCTTGTAAGTGAAGATGCGGTTGGGCTCGTCAGTGGGCTCGGGTTCCCAGATCAGGGCCACCTTGTCACCCTTGCCTGCCTCCACGTGTCGATCCAAGGAGTTGTAGGAGAGGTTCAGCTTCCCGCCGATGAACCAGCGGTACTTGTAGGGCTCCTCTTCGTAGGCCTTTTCCCACCTTTTGAACCAGGAGATCTCCTCGGCCCGCTTCTCCCAGAAGGCGATGGGGTCGGCCCACGACTCCTCGTAGATCTTCGGGTCGGAGACCCAGGCGCGTTCCTTCATTTGAGCGGTGGGCCAGAACCAATTCTCGCGTTTCGGGTCCGGCTCCACCCACTTGACGTTAGCGTTCACCACGCACACCCTCCTTTCCGTAGTTACACATCGGGGTTAATCCGGGCCTCATCATATCATACGCGTCCTGCGGCTCAAGGCACCGTTGGCGGTAAAATTGCAGAGCGTCATGGGGATCTTTTTACGGTTGGGAAGTTGGTTGCGGGAGAGTTTCCTCACCGGGCTTTTGGTGGCCCTGCCCATCGGGCTCACTGGGTTCATCATTTGGCTCCTTTACAGGTTGATCTACCGGTTCTTCGGTCCAGAGAGCCCCTTCGCCAAGGTCCTCATCAGGGCCTTCGGCCGTTATATACCCGGGATCGAGATCCTCATCACCCTCATCATCGTGCTCGCGGTGGGCGCCGTGAGCCGGATGTGGCTCGGCAGGAAACTCCACGGGTGGATGGAACGCATACTCCTCTCGGTCCCCGGCCTGCGCAAGGTCTATTGGGCCATGAGGCAGTTGGTCCATGCCCTCTTTCAGCGCAACTCCGCCAAGCTCCGGCGGGTGGTGCTTTTCGAATATCCGAAGGAGGGGATCTACGTCCTCGGGTTCGTGACTGAGGACGATGTGGGAAGGATCGACCAAATCGTGGGCAAAGACTGCGTTTCGGTGTACGCGCCCACCGCTCCCAACCCCCTTTCGGGCTGGGTTTTCTTCATCCCGAAGGAGAAGATCATCGAACTCGACATGCCCGTGGACGAGGGGTTGAGCCTAATCCTCTCGGGGGGCATAGTGTTCCCGGAGAGTCTCAAGCGAGGTGGGGATGCCGATCTGGAAGGACGAGAAGAAAAGTAAGCGCGATTATGTGGAGGTAACCCCCTCCCGAGCTGAGGACCTCTGGCTTCGATGCCAGTCCTGCGGGGAGCTCGTCTTCCGCAAGAAACTCGCCCAAAACAGCTACATCTGCCCCCACTGTGGTGCCTATTTCTTCCTCTCGGCCCAGGAGCGGATCGCTTCCCTGGTGGATGAGGGTTCGGCCGCGGATGTGACGGCGCCTCTGGTGGCCGATGACCCCTTGGGGTTCGTGGACCGCAAGCCCTATCCCGAGCGCGTCAAGGAGGCCCAGCGGGAGACGGGGCTCCTGGACGCGGTGGCGGTGGTGGAGGCCAGAATCCAAGGCCACCCGCTGGTGCTGGCGGTGATGGACTTCCGGTTTATCGGCGGGAGCATGGGTAGCGTGGTGGGGGAGGAGCTGTGCCTCGCCATGGAGCGGGCGGCGGAGAAGCGGATTCCCTTCGTACTGGTGGCCGCTTCAGGGGGTGCCAGGGTCCAAGAGGGGGTCCTCTCCCTCCTGCAGATGCCGAAGACCGTCCTGGTAAGGAAGAAGCTCGCGGAAGCGGGGGTCCCATATATCGCCGTGTTCACCTACCCCACAACCGGGGGAGTGTTGGCCTCCATCGCCTCCCTGGCCGATATCACCCTGGCGGAGCGGGGGACCAGGATCGGCTTCGCCGGCCCCCGGGTTATCGAGCACACCACCAAGGAGAAGCTCCCGCCCGATTTCCAGACCGAAGGATTCGCCCTGGCCCACGGTATGGTGGACCAGGTGGTCCCCCGGGAGGCCCTGCGGGGGGAGCTCGCGCGGATCTTAGCGATCTTGGACGGAGGAAACCATGGTGGATGAGGGGACCCTCAAGGCCTT
>MTNL01000116.1 GCA_002010365.1 Candidatus Acetothermia bacterium JdFR-50
ATCCAGGAAGGGAACCTCGGCCTCATGAAGGCCATCGAGAAGTTCGACTGGCGCAAGGGCTACAAGTTCTCCACCTACGCCACCTGGTGGATCCGCCAGGCGATCCTGCGGGCCATCACCAACCGCTCCCGCACCATCCGCGTCCCTACCCACATCAACGAGCTCATCCGCAAGATCTACCAGGCCGAGCGCGACCACATAAAGGAACATGGAGAGGCTCCCTCCCTGGAGGAGCTCGCCGACGAGCTGGACACCACGGTGGAGAACATCATCAAGGCCAAGCGTACCGCCCACTACACCGCCTCCCTGGACACCCCCATCGGCTACGATGACGAGGGCTCGGTGCTGGGGGACTTCATCGCCGACGAGGGCGCGGTCTCTCCCACCAAGGAGACCTTCAAAGAACTCCTGCAACAGGAACTCCGCCGGGCCCTGAAGGAGTACCTCACCCCCAGGGAGCGGCGGATCCTGGAGCTCCGCTACGGCCTCGATGGCCAGCCTCCCAAGACCCTGGACGAGGTGGGGGAGATCTTCGGGATCTCCCGGGAGAGGGTGCGCCAGATCCAGAAGGAGGCCCTGGAGAAGTTGAAGGGCTCGGAGTTGCTACAGAAGCTCGAGCGCTTCAGGTTGCTGGCTGAGGAGTAGGGGCGGAAGGGCTCTTACACTCCCGATTGGAGCAGATGAGTCCGCGTTTGGGGTCCTCGTAGAGGACCCCCTTTTCACATCCCTCGCAGGGCCCCACAGGCCTTCCCGGGAGGGTAAATTTGCACTCGGGATAATTCGAACACGCATAAAAGGTGCGCCCGTTCTTGCGGGAAAACCTCTCCACCAGCTCCCCGGTCCCGCAGGCGGGGCACTTCACCCCCGTGGGGACGGGCATGGTGTGGCCGCAGGAGGGGCAGGAGAGGTATCGGCCGTAGCGGCCGTGTTTAAGCTCCATCGTGGTCCCACACTTAGGGCAGGCCACATCCGGGCCCCGGGAGGCCTCGGCTAACCCTTCCGCCAGCTCGATCCTCTCCCGCCGGTAGCGGTAGCGGATCCGAGGGGGGAGGGGTTGTGTGGTCTTGCACTCGGGGTACCGACTACACCCAAGATAGAGGGAACCCTTCCAGACCCGCACCTCCATAGGGGCTTCACACTTGGGGCAAGGGACATCGGTCAGGGCCTGGAAGGCCTTTCCCCCGTACCCGATCTTTTGTTCCACTTCCTTGAGCCGCTCCGATAGCGTGGCGTAGAAGCGCTGGAGCACTTCCTTCCCCTGCGCTTCCCCTTCTTGGATCAGGTCGAGGAACTCCTCCATCTCCGCGGTGAAGCTCTCCTGGACCGTCTCAGGGAAGTACTCCCGTAGGAAGTCGGCCACGATGAAACCAAGTAGTGTCGGCCTCAAACTTCCCTTCTCCTTCACCACATAACCCCGCTCCTGGATCACTGACACGATCTGGGCGTAAGTGCTGGGGCGCCCTACCCCTTCCTGTTCCAGCTTCTTGACCAGCGACCCTTCGGTGTAGCGCTTGGGGGGCTCGGTGTGCTTCTCTATCTCCAAGACCTTGGCCGCGGGCAGAACCGCGCCCTCCCGGAGTCCCTTCGGGAAGGGGATTCCCTCGTCCTCCAGCTTCCCCACCCTCAGCACCTCGGCGAACCCCTTGAAGACGGGGAAGGAGGTGGAAGCCACGAACTCGTGCTTCCCGGCCTTCAGGGTCACCCGATACCGCTTCCAGATCCCATCGGCCATCTGGGTAGCGATGAAACGGCGCCATATAAGCTCGTAGAGCTTACGCTGGTCCGGGGTGAGGTACTTCGCCACTTCCTCCGGGGTCCGAGTGGCCACCGTGGGCCGAATGGCCTCGTGGGCGTCCTGGGACCGTTTCCGGTTCTTGAAGATACGGGGTTTGGGCGCAAGGTACTCCTTCCCGAACCTCTCCGCGATGAACTCCCGGGCGGCGGCGATGGCGGTCTCCGCCACCCGGACCGAGTCGGTGCGCATGTAGGTGATGAGGCCCACTGACTTCCCTCCGATGTCCACGCCCTCGTAGAGCTCCTGGGCCACGCGCATGGTGCGGGAGGGGGAAAAGCCGAGCTCGCTGGAGGCGGCCTGCTGAAGGGTGGAGGTGATGAAGGGGGGTGGGGGTTTCCTTATGATCTCTTTCTCCTCCCACGTCGCCACCACGAACTCCGCCCCGGAAAGCTCCTCCAGGAGCGCCTTCACTTGGTCGGGGTCGGTGATCCTCCCCTTGAGCTTCGCGGTGAAGGGGGGCTCGGTGGCGAACTCCACCTCGATCTCCCAGAAGGGCTCGGGGACGAACTCCTGGATCTCCAGCTCCCGGTCGCAGATGAACCGAAGGGCCACCGATTGGACCCGTCCCGCCGAAAGCCCCTCGTACTTGCTTCCCGCCAGCACTCGGGACAGGAGCGGACTTATCTGATNCCCCACCAAGCGGTCCAGGATCCTCCGAGTACGCTGGGCCTCCACCTTCCGGAGGTCTATCTCCCCGGGCTCCTCCAGGGCCCGCCTCACCGCTTGGGGGGTGATCTCGTGGAGAAGGATCCGGACGAACTTCTCGCGGTCGCCGTTGGATAGAAGCTCCATGAGGTCGAAGGCGATGGCCTCCCCTTCCCGGTCGGGGTCGGTAGCTAGATACACCCGGGCCGCGTCGGCCACGTGTTTTTTCAGCTCCCGGATGAGTTTCCGGTTCTTAACCACCCACTTGGGCATGAATCCCTTCTCGATGTCGACTCCCAGTTCCCGCTCGGGTAGGTCGCGCACGTGCCCTTTGGAGGAGAGCACGGAGAAGCCCCGGCCGAGGTACTGGCCGATGGTACGGGCCTTAGTAGGCGATTCGACGATGATCACTTGTTTCATCTCTTCGGCCCTGGACATTACTCCCTGTGTGCGTCGTTTACAACTGGCTTCCAGCCGAGGTCCAGGAGCATGGGATATAAAGTGCCCAAAGGAAGCCCTATTACGTTGGTGAAATCCCCCCGGATCTCCGCGACGAACGCCGCGGCCGCCCCCTGGATGGCATAGGCCCCGGCTTTATCGAGTACGTCCTCACGGGCTAGGTACCAATCGATCTCCTCGCGGGAGAGCTCCCGGAACCGCACCCGGGTCGCGACGAGGGCGGAAAGCTCGTGGTCCCCGTGCACGAGGAAGAGGCCGGTGTAAACGTAATGCCAGCCGCCGGAAAGTTGGGAAAGCATTCGTCGGGCCTCGTCCAGATCTTTTGGTTTCCCGAAGAAACGCCCCCGGCGGAAGACCCCGGTGTCGGCCCCGATCACGATCTCCCCGGGCGAACCCCATACGGACATGACTTTCCGCCGCGCCGCGGATACGTGGTCCGCGGGTCGACGGATCGGCCCCTCGTCGGCTTCGGGGGCCCGAACCTCGAATGCCGGCACGATCAGGCGCAGAAGCCCGATCCTGCGGGGCGAAGATGTGGCGAGGACCACCTTTTGTCCGTTCCCGGATGTTGCGCCATAATCCACGGCCATGGAGATCATTTATAGCCCACGGTGTTTGGAATTCCAACGGGTGTGGCATCCCGAATCCCCCGCCCGAGTACGCATCGCGTCACATTACCTGAGGGAACGGGGTTTTCGCTTCTTAGAGCCCGAACCCGCCGGCGACGAGGAGCTCCTCTCGGTGCACACCGCGGACCATATAAGGCGGGTGGACTCGGGGGAGTTCTTTGACCCCGATTGTCCCCAATATCCCAACATCGGCTTCTACGCCCGGCTCGCGGTGGGTGGAGCGATCCTAGCCCAGCGGCGTCGGGGCTTCTCCCTCATGCGCCCTCCCGGCCACCACTCCGGGCCCCACTTCCTCGGGGGGTTCTGCTACCTCAATAACATCGCCGTGGCGGTGCGCCTTTCGGGCTTGAGGACCCTCATCGTGGACATAGATGGCCACCACGGGAACGGGACCGAGGCGGTGTTTCTGGGGGACGAGCGGGTGGTTTATGTTTCCCTTCACCAGCGGTGGAACTACCCCGGCACCGGGATGGAATCGAGGGACAACTGCCTCAACTACTCCCTTCCCGCTCGCTGCGGGGCGGAGGTTTTTCTCTCCACTCTGGAGAGGGCCCTGGGGGAAGCGGAAAAAAGGGGCCCCTACGAACAGCTCGCCATTTCAGCGGGATTCGATACCTACAAGGACGATCCATTGGCTTCCATGGGCCTCGAGGTGGGAGATTATCGGGAGATCGGAAAGCGCCTCGGCCAACTGGAACTCCCCACCTTTGCGGTATTGGAAGGGGGATATGTTCCCGAGATCATCGGCCCCGCGGTGGAGGCCTTGATCCAGGGCCTGGAGGAGGGAGGTGCCGTTACTGGCTCTGCTCGCCCACCAGGGGGATGATGGCTTCCGCTAGATCCCCGTAGTGGACCGTAAGGGGCGCGGTGGGGGTGAACCCCTCCCCGAGGAGAACGATGCCAGCCACGGGCCTGCCGGAGTAGATCTCTCCGGCGAGGAAGTGTCCGTCCAGCTCCACGAAGTCCTCCGTCTCGGGGTGGAACTCGTGTTCATTCTGGGAGAACCAGAGGGCCAAGGGGTCGAAGCGTACCCGGGGGACCAGGGGGATCTGACTGTAGGCCCATATTAACACGGCGTTTTTGCCCACGTAATCCGCCAAGACGTCCCGCCACCTGCTCCTCGATTCCAGGGTGCGTTCGTCGATGTACACGATAACGAAGAGGACCCGCTGCGGGAACCCTGTACCCTCCGCTGGAACCTCCACCGGAAGGACCGCCACCACCTCCCGGGGCAGCCCC
>MTNL01000082.1 GCA_002010365.1 Candidatus Acetothermia bacterium JdFR-50
ACGATGGGTAAGTTCGAAAAGTTCGCGACATTTGCCTTCGAGGCGATGAGCAAGACAAAGCTTCCGGGCCTTTCGGTGGCCTTGGTGGACGCGGAGGGAAGCGTCTGGAGTCGGGCGTTCGGCTTCCGGGACGTGGAGGCGGGCCTGCCGGCGACTTCCGATACCGTTTATGGGATCGGCTCCATCACCAAGTCCTTCACCGCCATCGCCCTGTTGCAGTTGCAGGAAGAGGGGAAGCTTTCCCTGGACGACCCGGTTGTAAAGCATTTGCCTTTGCGACTCGAGGTAAAAGGGGAACCAGTACGGCTTTGGCATTTCCTCACCCACTCCTCAGGGATTCCCGCGCTGGCTTATGCCGAGGCCTTTATCCGCGCCGTGACCGGGGCCGCGCCCTCCTGGGTGCCCACCGCTACCACGGAGGATATCACCGTGTTCATGGAAGGTGCCGAAGGTTGGGCCTTGGAAGCTCCGGGGAGACGCTGGTTTTACCTCAACGAGGGGTATGCCCTTCTAGGAAAGGTGATCGAGGAGGTCTCAGGGCTCCCGTATCGGGAATACATACGCGAGCGGATCCTGAATCCCCTGAATCTTTCGAGCGCCTGCTTCCTCGAGGAGATCGAAAAAGCCCCTGAACCCGCCGCACCTTATATCTTGGGAAAGGAGGGCAGAACACGTTCCCAGGTGCCCAAAGGTCCCATCGCCGCCGATGGAGGTCTCGCTATGTCCGCCTCGGATCTCGCCCGCTACGTCCGTATGTTCCTGCGCCGGGGAGAGCTCGAGGGGGCGAAGATCCTCGGTCCGGATTCCGTGAGCGAGATGGAAGTCCCCAGGGTGAAGGTCCCATATCGGGGGCCGTTCGGCCACGAAGGGTATGGGTACGGCCTCTGGGTCATTCCGGACTTTTACGGCCGGCGTGTTATCGGCCACGGGGGCTCCGTGCTTATGTACACCGCCTATATGGCTTACATCCCCGAGGAAGGGGTCGGAATCGTGCTTTTGGCTAACGGCAGCGGCCCACGCATGGCTCAGTTGGGCCTCTACGGCCTAGCCCTAGCCCTGGGAGAAGATCCCGAGGAGCTTCCGTTCGTCATTCAGGAGCGAGCTTTGGAAACGCTCTCGGGCGTTTATGAGGCGTTTCGGGGGACCATGAGGGTGGAGGTCCGGCCCCTGGGCGAATTCCTCGGGATCTACATAAAGGACCGCTTCAGTGAACAGCTCGTTCCCTTGGTCCCTGAGGAGCTCTCCGGTTCGGTCAAACGCTTCAGTACACTGCAAAATGGGCGGAAACTCCCGGTGGAGTTTCTGATGGAGGGAAATGAAGTGAAATTAGTATATGAACGCTATTGCTTCCGGAAAATAGGGGCCCTACCCTGAAGCAGTTCGTATAATAAATGGATATGGCAAAGCTCAAACACCGGGACAAGACTTACGAAGTGGAGGCGGGAAAGCAACTCGAGCGGGCCATCCGGGAGCTTGGCATTATTCCGGAAACAGTCCTTCCCGTGCGGGATGGAAAGATCGTTCCTCTCACCCATCGGCTGGAGGAAGAAGAGGAAATCGAACTCGTGGATGTGATTTCAGGGGGATAAGGATGAAATGCACCGTCTGCGGCAAGGAAGCCGTCATAAAACTCCGTCATGCGAACCTGAAGCTCTGCCCGGAGCACCTCGTAGCCCGGGTGGAGAAGGTAGTGGCCGACACCATCAAAAAGCATCGCATGTTTACCCCTGATGAACGGATCCTGGTGGCCGTGTCCGGCGGGAAGGACTCCCTGGCTCTCTGGGCCATCCTCATAAAGCTCGGTTACCGTGCCGATGGAGTTTACCTTGACCTGGGCATCGCGAACTATTCGGAACCATCCCGAGAATTCTCCGAAGCCTTCGCGGCTGAAAGAGGGCTCGATCTAGAAGTGGTAAAGGTGACAGAGGAACTCGGGACAGGAATAGATGGTCTGTTGAGAATGGTTCGGGGAAAGGCTTGCTCCCTATGCGGCACGATCAAGCGTTACCTCCTCAACCGCGCGGCCTATAAGGGGGGGTACTCCGCCCTCGCCACCGGTCACAACCTGGACGATGAAGCGGCGACCCTTTTGGGAAACATACTTCGCTGGGAGGAAGGGTATTTAACCCGCCAATACCCTGTCCTCCTCGAGGAGGGAAAGCTCGTGCGGCGCGTGAAGCCCTTGATCTACCTCTCCGAACGCGAAGTCGCCGCTTACTGTATTATCTCCGGGATTCGGTATATTTATCAGGAATGTCCCCATTCCTGGGGGGCCCGTTCCATAACCTTGAAACATATTCTCAACGAACTCGAGGATCGGTATCCTGGGACGAAACTCCAATTCCTGAAAGGGTTCTTCAAGGTACGGCAGCGATTCCAACCGCCGGAGCCCGTGGAGCTCCGGGATTGTCCCGTGTGCGGTATGCCCACCGCGGCCGAAGGACTGTGCCGTTTCTGCCGCCTGCGGGAACGGGTTCACACGATATCCATAGCCAATGGTCATCATGGCTCGACCTCTTGAGTACGGCGAACAAGTCCTCCTTTGGGAAGTAAGGAGGGGGAGAACTTTCTCCTTCGTACTGCGGGAGGGGGAGGTTTTTCACTCGCATAAAGGGGCTATCCCCCACCGAGAGATCGCGGGGAGGCCCGAAGGAAGCAGGGTAATATCGAGTACGGGGACGGAGTTCGTGGTCTTTCGCCCCCGGGTGGGAGAGCGTATGATGAAGGTCCGCCGCCGGACGCAGATCGTTTACCCCAAGGACGCCGGCTGGCTTGCTTTGGCCCTGGACCTATCGCCGGGAAGCCGGGTGGTGGAGATCGGCACGGGCTCGGGTGCGTTCACCATCCTGTTGGCACAGCTTGTAGGGCCCGAAGGGAAAGTTTACACCTTCGATCGCCGGGAGGACTTCCTCGAAAACGCCTTGGCCAATATCGCCCGGGCGGGATTGTCGAACAGGGTTGAGGCCCGGGTGTTGGAAGCTGGAAAGCCTTTTCCGGTGGAAGGCAAGGTGGATGCGGTGTTCATCGATCTCCCCGAGCCATGGCTCGCCGTACCGCCAGCCTATGAGATCCTCGCCCCGGGACGACCGCTTGCAGGGATTGTCCCCACCGCGGAACAACTCAAAGGGTTCGTGTCCGCCCTGGAAAGGGAAGGTTTTGTGGCGGTGGAATGCGTGGAACTCCTTGAACGCAAACTGTTGGTGAGGGAGAAGGAGGGCGTTCGACCCCACGAACGCATGGTAGGCTTCACAGGATATCTCATCTCGGCCCGTAAGGCTTTGCCGCCCTCCGGGGACCCCGAAAGGAGGTGTTATGCGGAGGATAGCGGTACAGGTGGACCGAGTGGGGATCGAATGGGAAGCGGGGGGTAGGTATTCCCTTTTCTGGGAGGGATCCTTCTCCTTGGTCACCGATAAGGGCCGCATGGTGATGGGCGTTTGGCGTAAGGAATCCGAAAAACGCAAACCCCTTATTATCTGTGAATATCGGCTTCGCGCGTCTCACAAGGAGGAGATCGCCCGGTTGATCGATCGGCTTCTGGCTCACGAGTCGGCACAGCGAGGCATGACGGGAAAACCATCTTCTCTTGCATAAAGTAGACCCGAAGAGGTTGTACCGAGCCCCTTTGCGCTGTAGCTAACCCCCCACTGACCCTTCCCGGATCTCCCCCAGTTCGTCCGGGCATCCAAAGCTCCGGGTTTCCAGGAAAATCTCTCTGGGCCACCGGGAAGCTCTTGACATCAAGTATCCGAGGGTAAACCGCGCCGCCGGAAAAGGATCTCCCCCTCATCCTCCCACCTTGACTTCTCCAAAGATCCCCATATAGTTCTGTCAGCTATATAGAAATTGGTAGAAGGGGGACCATGACACCGTTTCTCTTCTTAAGCAGTTTTTACGTGGGATGGAACATAGGGGCCAACGACACCGCTAACTGTGTGGGCACGTCGGTGGGCTCCGGCCTCCTCTCGTATCGCGGCGCCGTCATCCTGGTTTCCCTGTTCGTGATCATAGGCGGCCTGCTACAGGGGAGCGAGGTGGCCACCACGGTGGGAAAGGGAGTGGTGGAGGTGGAACTCCCCCAACTCGCCGTATTGATCGGCCTCATATCCGCGGGGATCTTCGTAACCCTGGCCACCGCCATGAAGCTTCCCGTATCTACCACCCAGGCCATTGTGGGGGCGGTAGCGGGCATAGGCCTGGCCACCGGATCCCCCGTCAATATGGGCAAGCTCGCTGAAATCGCCCAGATCTGGGTCCTAAACCCATTCCTGATGGCGCTACTCTCCTACCTGATATATCGGCTAGTCACCCTCATCATGTGGCGGGTCAGATACGTGGGACTTTGGGATCGGCTCATGGGGGTATTGGTTTTCGCCTCCGTAGCTTACATGGCCTTTTCCCTAGGGGCCAATCACGTGGGCACTACCATAGGTCCCTTGGTGAACCTGGGTTTCGGGGGACGATGGTTGATCGCGCTTGGGGGAATAGCCATCGCCACCGGTGTGCTCACTTACAGCCGGGGGGTTACGGAGACCCTGAGCAGCTCCATTACGATTCTCGACCCCTTAAGCGCCTTTTCAGCTCAGGTAGCCGCCGCCATGGGGGTACACCTCTTCTCCATCCTGGGGATCCCGGTCTCCACCTCCCAGGCTGTGGTGGGCGCGGTGGTGGGAGTGGGTTTGGTGAAGGGGATCAGGGCCATCAGCCGCCGCCGGGTGTTGGAGATCATGGTAGGGTGGGTAGCAACCCCGACCAG
>MTNL01000238.1 GCA_002010365.1 Candidatus Acetothermia bacterium JdFR-50
AGCCAGTGCTAACGCACGCTCGCAAAATTGAGATACGGATTTATTCCGACAGGGCCCAGATGGGACTTGCGGCCGCTTTGCATGTACGGGACCTCATACTGAGGCTCGCTGAGAGACAGCCCGTCATCAATATGGTCTTCGCTGCAGCACCTTCCCAAAACGAATTTCTAGATGCGTTGAGTTCCCTGAATGATATCCCCTGGAGAAGGGTACAAGCCTTTCACCTGGACGAGTACATCGGCCTTCCTCCCGAAGCCCCTCAACGGTTCGCTCGCTATTTAGACGCACACCTCTTCCGCCGGGTTCCACTAAAGAGGGTCTTTTACATCGATGAGGGAGGAAAGAGCACCCCGGAGGAGCTGTGCCGCCGATACAGCATACTTCTCAAGGAAAACCCGTTGCACATAGCGTGCATTGGGATAGGGGAGAACGGCCACATCGCCTTTAACGACCCTCACGTGGCAAACTTCGACGACCCCCTCAAGGTGAAAGTGGTGACATTGGACCGCCGGAGCCGGGAGCAACAAGTGGCCGATGGTTGCTTTTCCTCCCTGGAGGAAGTCCCAACTCAAGCGGTCACCTTGACGATCCCAGCCATCATGGCCGCAACACACATTGTGTGTGTGGTCCCAGGTCCGCGGAAGGCGGAAGCGGTGCGGGACGCCATTGAGGGGCCACTAAGTACTACATGTCCCGCGAGCATACTTAGGTGCCACCGAGACACCCTGCTGTTTTTGGACCAAGAAAGCGCGGGTTTACTGAGGAGGTGAAGAAGATGTCCCAATACACCCAGAGGTATCTTACGGAAGTAACGCACCTGCTGAAGGTCATCGAGGAAAAAGAAAGGGACTCCATCGCCAGGGGTGCGGAGCTCATGACGGAAGCCATCATAAAGGACGAGTTGATACACGTGATCGGTCCCGGTGGTCACTCCAACATGGGGGCCTACGAGATGTTCTACCGCGCGGGGGGATTGGTCCCGATCAATCCGATACTGGACCCGGGAACGGCCCTGCACTACGGGGCTATCCGCTCGACCATCATCGAGCGCACCCCGGGATATGGCCTTTCCGTGCTCAAAGCCTATGACATCCACGATGGTGTCCTAATAATTGTCAACGCTTATGGCATAAACGCCATGTGTATCGACATAGCACAGGGTGCAAAGGAACTCTCTATCCCCACCATCGGCATAAGCAGCCGGGCCTTCGCGGAGAAGGTTCCACCCGATCATCCCGCCCGCCACCCAAGCAAGAAGAACCTCTTCGAGATCGTCGACGTGCACATCGATTGCCATATGCCCTACGGCGACGCGGTGGTGGAGTTCGAAGGGCTGTCGCAAAAGGTGGGCCCCACCTCTACACTAGTTAACTGCTTCACCTTAAATCTTCTGGTGATAAAGACGGTGGAACTCCTATTGAAAAAAGGTTTCAAGCCCCCAATTTGGATGAGTGCTAACATCCCCGGCGGAGACGAAGCTAATCGGGAATTCATCGCTAAATACAAGAAACGCGTTAGATTACTGTGAGGAGAAGACGATGAGATTTGCCATTGTGGGCAAGAAGTTGATGACGCCATTTAGGATTTTTGACGATGTGGTGGTGCTGGTGGAAGGTGATAGGATCTCGGCAGTAGGCAACAGTTCCCTCCTCTCTCGGCATAAAGCTGAGGTTGTAGATGTACGTGATCACCTCATCTCCCCTGGCTTCATAGACCTGCACCTGCATGGGGGCGGTGGCCGCGACGTGATGGAAGGAACGCCGGAGGCCCTGGAGACTATCGCCGAGACCCACGCCCGTGGCGGCACGACGGCCTTTCTCGCCACCACTTTGACCGCTCCCTTGGAACAGATCCATGCTGCCTTAGAGGCGATCAGTAGAGCCTGCACCAGCGAGGAGATCGCTGGTGCAAAGATTCTCGGAGCTCATCTAGAGGGGCCCTATCTCAATCCCAAACAGGCCGGTGCCCAAAACCCGGCATACCTGCGGAATCCAGATCCGAAAGAGCTTGAAGGGTTGCTCAAGAAATACCCCTGCTTGAAAAGGGTCACCCTCGCTCCCGAACTCCCGGGTGGGCTGGAGACGGGAAGACTGTTGCGGGCCCACGACGTCATGGCGTCCATCGGCCACAGTGATGCCACGTATCAACAGATCCTGGAGGCTGTGGAAGCGGGCTTTTCCCACGTCACCCACCTCTTCTCAGCCACCTCCACCGTGAAGAGGATCGAGGCCTATCGGTTCGCGGGCGTGGCGGAAGCAACGTTGCTTTTGGACGCATTGAGCACGGAACTGATAGCCGATGGACACCACCTTCCCCCCAGCCTCATAAAGCTCGCGCTCAGGGCGAAAGGGACCGACAGGGTTTGCGCCGTCACTGATGCCATTTCGGCAGCAGGATTGGGTCCCGGGGAATACGAGCTGGGAGGACTGCCGATAATCGTGGAAAGCGAGGTAACTTCCGATTTCGAGGCACAGCCACCGGCGGGAAGCTGTGTAGCGAAACTCGCTGACCGGAGCGCGTTTGCCGGGAGCGTGGCGTTGATGAATCAAGTACTCCAGACTTTGGTGAACCTCGTGGGGCTGCCATTGGTGGAAGCGGTGAAAATGGTGACCTGGACGCCGGCTCACATTCTCGGGATCTCCCATGAGCGCGGCCTGGTGGCTCCGGGCATGTACGCGGATTTAGTGGTACTGGACGATGCCTTTTCGGTCAAGATGACGATAGTGGAAGGCAAAATCGTATACCAAAATTTGTGAACAATTTTTTAACTTTCAAACTTTGTAGCGGATTTCTTAGCCAAGCGGATATCCAAAGATTTCGAAACCCGCGGCTCCTTTCGTCCGAATCCCAAACCGTAATGAGAAGAAGCCTTTCCCCAACTGGTGGAGCTGTACGGACCGAGTGGAGAACCTTCTGTACGATTTTTCGTTAGCCTGGATAAGGTGTCGAGGTGGAACGCCGCGGTTCGGTCGTCCGGCAGAGGCGGTGTGGCAAAGGCCTTCAGGTCGTGCGGGAACAGGATGGTGAAGTGAAAGCTCAGCGACCGTACCATTCGGCCCCGTCAGGAAACGAGCCTCAGCCCCTTGCGACTCATTCGGCGCGGAACACAACCCCCACGGCTTCGCTCCGCAGGCCGACGGAATTCACGAGGACAAACCGTAGCTTCACCGTCTGCTCCTTCGTCACCACCACCGAGAACTTGATCGTGCCCCGCGTATCCCCCAGCACTCCGGGGTCGAAGCTCAACCCTGGCTCTACCTGAATCGTCGTCGGGTTCCCTTGAATGATCTCGACCTCCACTCGCGTAACGTCCCCGTTTGGCTCCCGGAAACGAATGGCTCCCTTCTGCTCTTCGCCCGTTTTTATCCGTGAGAGGAAGATGAGTCGGGTGAGCTCTGGGCGAACGGGCTATTTGGCCTCAAGAGCAAGCTCTTCAGGCTCGCTTCGCAGACCAGTCCCGTCAACCAAGGTCACCCGCAAGCGAATCTGGCCCGGCTGAACCGTGCTGATCGTGAAGCTGAACACCCCCTTCGCCTTACCCTGGACGAGTTCAGCGTAGGAGGACTGGGTGAGGTCAAGGGAGAAGCTTGAGAGAGCACCTTCCAGGACCTCGAACTCGGCGCGCTCCGTTGGGGTCGGAGAAGTGAATCTTTCCCGTCACCGTATAACCCACAAAGACAAGTTCTGGAAAGTCCAGGGACACGACTGCCGGGGGTACGCGTGCGAACATGACGTTCCCCTCGAGTACTACCGTACAACCGGTCTCGATCTCTCTCGATCCATTTGTGATCACCGTGTTGTTCCGGATGACTCCCTTGCCCGCGTCATGGACCCATATGCCGTAGCCCTTGCTGTCCCGAATGTTGTTGGTCGACACGATAGGGTCCGCCTCAGACCTGATCTCGATACCCCGGTAGCCATTGCCGTAGATCTCGTTCTGGCGAAGGGTGCCCTGCGCTCCATCGAGGAAAAATGCCCCAGACTGGGAGTTTTCCCGGAGGATGCAACTCAGAATCAGCACATCACATCCACCGTACCTGACCTGGATCCCAGAGTAGTAAGCCCCGGTGATGATGCAGCTCTCCACGATGAGCTTCGAGCCATCGACCAGTACTGCAGGGGGCTGGTCGGTTCCCCCATAGCGGATCGTAAACTCGGTGATCTTGCCCGAGGTCACGTTCCGTACGGTGATCACCGGGTTCCCTCCCGAATGGGTATGAACTGTGCTGCCGCGACCAGCCCTTGGAGCGTGATGCCGCTCTTAAATGTAATCCGCTCTCGATACGTGCCAGCCTTCACGTAGACAGTGTCCCCAGAGCTCGCCGCACGGATGGCTGCCTGAACCGTCCTATAGTTGCCCAGACCGTCCAGATCCATGGTGAGCGTCTTCGCCGCGCCGGCCATCACTCCACCTACCACGGGCACCACCGCTGCGATCGCTGCGAGCCTTCTCATCGTAATCGACCTCCCATCCTGTGCTCACAGAGGGACAAGAACCTTGTCTTCCTCCACGGGTCCAACTCCCGGCTACGTTCGGCTCAACCCGACTGTCCGGCACCGGTGTTGAGCTGTCCCCGACTCCCGATCACGGGCACTTCGCCCTCAACTGGACCTGCCATGGGTTCATGAGCGCCTGGACTATCTCGGCGTAGACAGCAACAAGATCGGCGGCTTGCTCGGCATGAAATGCCTTCCCGCCTGTGGCTT
>MTNL01000246.1 GCA_002010365.1 Candidatus Acetothermia bacterium JdFR-50
CGCCCAAGCCGCGTCCCCTGACGCCATCGTCTCCTTCATCCCCGGCGGGATCTCCGACGAGTACAAGAAGATCTACAAGGACACCTTCTTCAAGTTCGTCATCAAGGGCGAGCCGGTGAACGTGGAGTTCCTCCGCGCCCAGGCCACCCGCCTGCGTCAGCTCTACCTCGACGCCGGTGTACCATACCCCGCTCCCGATGGTGGATGACATAGACACGAGCGGAAGAGGGGGAGGGGATGCCCTCCCCCTCTTTTTCTCTTAACATCGATCGATGACCGCGAGACTCCGCAAGTTCCTGGGGACGGATACGTTCCTTCCCTACTGGCTTCTTCTGCCCTCCATCATCTTCATCGGGGTCTTCTTTTTGATGCCCCTTTTCAACGCCATCCTGCTCGCCTTCCGCTCGGATGCCGGGAGTTTCACCCTGGATTACTTCAAGAAGATGGTGGCCGACGTGCGCTTCATAGAGGCCCTGAAGTACACCTTCTTCCTGGCCATCACCATCGTTCCCCTTCAGGTCGTCACCGCGTTGGCCATGGCCCTTTTGGTCAACACCGGCTTCAGGGGCTCCAAGTTCTTCCTCTACATCTTCGCCCTCCCACTGGGGATATCCGATCTGGCCGCGGGTCTCATCTGGCTCTCCATCTTTACTCAGCACGGCTTCCTGAACTCCATCCTCTACGCCCTGGGCATTATCGATAAACCTATCTACTACATCTCCTACCAGAATATCGGCCTAACGTTCCTCGCGGTGGTGGCCGCGGAGCACTGGCGGGCCACGGCCATCGTGATGGTGATCCTGGTGGCGGGGCTGCAAATGATTTCCAAGGACTACATGGAGGCGGCGGAGGTCCTGGGGGCGCGGGGGTGGAAGAAGATCTGGTATGTGATCCTTCCCCTGCTTAAGCCGTCGCTTCAGTCGGCCCTCATCATCCGCACCATCTTCGCCCTGCAGACCTTCGCGGTGGTGTTGGCTTTGGCGGGCGACATCATTCCGGTCCTATCAGGGGAGGCTTATTTCTGGCATTTCCTGTATCGGAACAGTCATATCGCCTCCGCCTATGCTGTGTTTTTGATGGTGATTTCCATCGGAATGACGTGGTTCTATCTGCGGTTCCTGCGATCCCGGATGGAGGTGATCCGGGGATGAGCTATCCGCGGATCCTCCGCCGCACGCTTTTGTACATGTCGGTACTTACATTTGTTCTCTGGGTCCTTGTCCCAATCTTTTTCATCGGAATTTCCTCTTTCACCCCCAGAAACGAGATTTACAAATGGCCCAAGCCGCTCCTTCCCAGCCATTTCTCCATAGACACGATGCGGTTTTTCTTGAATTCCTATGGAGTATTGAATTCGCTTTTGAACAGCGTTTGGGTGGCGCTCCTCACTTTGGCCTTCACGTTGGCGGTGGGTGCTCCCGCGGGATATGCGGTGGCGCGGTTTTACTTCCGGGGACGGGAAGGATTCCGCATGGGGATCCTAATCACCAGGATGTTTCCCACCGCTCTCCTCGCGGTTCCTTTGGCCGTTACCTTCATTAGGTGGGGACTTTACGACACCCTGATCGGAGTAGCCCTGATCCACACCGCCATGGCGCTTCCATTTGCGGTGATCATAACCACAGGGATATTCATGGGCGTTCCCAAGGATCTAGAGGAGGCGGCGATGACCTTGGGGTGCAGTCGCTTGGGCGCCTTCGCCCGCGTGGCGTTGCCATTGGCCCTTCCGGGGCTTGCGGCGGCGGCGATGTTCACCTTTGTGATCTCCTGGAACGAGGTGTTCGCCGCCACCATCCTCACCGTCCACAACCGGACCCTGCCCGCTCACATCCTGACCACGATCCAGGCCTCGCCCCTTTACTTCCGCTTCGCCGGGGGATTCTTCATGATCCTCCCCACCCTCTTCTTCATGTTCCTCATCCGCCGCTACCTCTTCCACATGTGGGGCGGAGCAACAGCAGAGAGGTGAATCATGGCAGCCGAGATCCGTTTGGAGAAGGTCAGGAAGACGTTCGGGAAAGTGGTGGCCGTAAAGGATATGGACCTATTGGTGGAACCCACTGAGTTCCTGGTCCTCCTCGGTCCGTCGGGTTGCGGGAAGACCACCACCCTCCGCTGTATCGCGGGCCTGGAGCGGGTGGACCAGGGCCGGGTCTATATCGGCGGCCACGATGTCACCGACCTCCCCCCGGCCAAGCGGGGGATCGCCATGGTCTTCCAATCCTACGCCGTTTTTCCCCACATGACGGTGGCGCAGAACATCGGTTTCGGCCTACGGATGCACCGCACCCCCAAGGAGGAAATAAGGAAAGCGGTGAAAGAGGTAGCGGAGCTCTTGCAGATCGATGAGCTCCTCGACCGCTATCCCTCCCAGCTTTCCGGAGGGCAGAGGCAACGGGTGGCGGTGGCCCGGGCCCTGGTCATGCGCCCCGAGGTCCTGCTCATGGACGAGCCCCTCTCCAACCTGGACGCCCTTCTTCGCCTCCAAATGCGGGCTGAACTGAAAAAGCTCCACCGGGAAGTGGGAACCACAACCGTCTACGTCACCCACGATCAGATCGAGGCTCTCTCCCTGGGGGATCGGATCGCGGTGATGCGGGAAGGAGAGATCGTGCAGCTCGATACCCCCAACGAGGTCTATGACAAGCCCGCCACCGTCTTCGTGGCCGGCTTCATCGGCACTCCCCCTATGAACTTCCTCCGGGCCGAAGTGAAGGAGGGCGAGGGGAAAGTACACCTTGCGGTGGGGGACTTCGTGGTGGAGGTGCACGAGGAGTGGCGCGGGCGGCTCAAGGAGATGCTCGGCCAAACCCTGATCCTGGGAATACGGGCCGAGAACATCGAGGTGAGGCCCAGCCCTGAGGAGGGGACCCTTCCGGCCCAGGTGGTGGTGTCGGAGCCCCTGGGTTCGCAGCAGTTGCTAACGGTTCAGGTGGGAAACGACGTCCTCAAGGTGGCTACGAGCCCGGACCTCCCTATCAGGCCCGGGCAGACCATCGGCCTCGTCTTTACCAAGGAGAAGATCCGCCTCTTCGACGAGGCCTCGGGCAAAGCTCTCAAATTCGGTTAGAGACAGGAGGTAGCCATGTCCCTGGTAGTGTTTCCCTTCAAGGAAGAGGATCCGGAAGTGCTCTTGCGAAACGTCGAGGTGGCTCTGGAACATCCTCGGGTGTCCGAGGTGCTCTGCGTGGGAGCCAGCGAGGATCGCTGCTTCGAGGTAACGTCCGCGGAGGCTCCTAGCCTCGTCCGGAGGTACGGCAAGCCCGTCAAGGTGATCCTCCAGGAGCGGCTCGGGGAGCTTCGGCCCGGCAAGGGCGACGGGATGAACACCGCCCTCAAGTACCTTCTTGAGGAAACGGACCACGATCGGGTCCACTTCTACGATGCCGACATCGTTTCCTTCTCCGCGGAGTGGATCACCAAAGCCGAGGAGGCCGCGGATGAGGGGTATCAGGTGGTGCGCCACTACTTCCCCCGGTCCTCCACCGATGCCATGATCACCTGGATGATCACTCGCACGGGCTTTTCCCTCCTCTGGCCCAGATCGGTCCTCCCGTGGATCGAACAGCCCCTCGGGGGGGAGCTCCTCCTCTCCCGGGAAGCGGCGGAGCGCCTTTTTTCCGATCCTCGGGTGCGCCGGCAGTCTGACTGGGGCATCGACACCCTCTATACCTTCTCCATGGTAGCCCACCGTCTTTCCATTTCCGAGATCTACATGGACGTGGGCAAGCTCCACAAGCTTTACGGGGCTCTCACCGATCTCAAGACGATGCTCATCGAGTGCTTCTCCGCCCTCCGGTCCCTGAAGCACGAGCATGTCCCCGAGGGCACGGTGCACCACATCGAGTACCCCGGACCCGTTCGGCAAGAAATGAAGGAGAAGGTGGGTTACGACTTCGAGCGCACCCTCCTGCTCCTCCGGAAGGGCTGGACCGAGCGCCAAGCCGATCTGCTTTCCCTCTTCCCCGCGCGGGTGCGGGAGGGGATGCTCGCCTCTCGGGAGTACCCCCGGTTTGCGTTCATGGACGAGGAGACCTGGGCCGAGGTGTACGCCGTCCTCCTCGCCCACTTCGATTCCGGCGACGACGACTGGAAGGAGCTTCTCTTCAAGCTTTGGATCACGCGGGTCCTACAGTACACCACCACCGTGGCCCTGCGCGGTTACGATTACGCCATGCACTACCTGCATCAGATGGTGGCCCGCTATGTCCACCGGGCTCTGGTGGGAGGGTCAACCGTGTAATATGGCGTCGATCCCGGCCCGGGCCCGGACCACGGCCTCCTTTGGGGACGCACGCCCGGCGATGACGTCCTCCACCATCTTGCGGAACTGGTAGGAGATCTTGGCGTAATGGGGATTCGCGGGCCGGGGCCGCGCATAGGGAAGGATGGAGATCTCCTCCCGCAGGTACCAGCTCCGCTCTTCCAGGCGCTCGGCCACGGAACGGCGGCTGGGGAGGCGGCCCGTGCGCGCACAGAAGGCTTCCATGAGGTCGGGGGAGGCGAGGTGTTTGAGAATCCCTAGGGAGGCCTCGGGGTCCTTGGTCTGGCGGGTCACGGCGAAGGCCATGCCGCCAGTGGCGGCGGCGTGCATCCCCCCGGGGGCTGTGGGGACGGGGACCATGCCGAAGCGCTCGCGGAACTCCCGC
>MTNL01000172.1 GCA_002010365.1 Candidatus Acetothermia bacterium JdFR-50
ATCTCCGCCCCGAAAAGGTCGGCTTTTGTGGTGGGAGAGGAGATCCTCTTCAGCGGCCGGGGCTCCCGTTCGCCCGCCGGCCTCCGAGTGGAGTTCCTATGGGACTTCGGGGACGGCGCGCGGGCAAGAGGGATCGAGGTCCGGCATAGCTACGTCGCGCCCGGAGCTTATCGGGTGACGCTAGTGGTTCGAGATAATCGAGGACATTTTGTCCAAACGGACCGTGTATTGCGCATTTTGCCGCCGCAGCCCGTCGCGGACTTCACCTGGGACCCCTCCGAGCCCACCGTATTGGACGACGTGCGGTTTATCGACCTCTCGGTGGGAGAGATCGTTTCGTGGCACTGGGACTTCGGCGATGGCAGCGCTTCCTCCGAGCGCGAGCCCATCCACCGCTACTCCCAGAAGGATGCCTTCCAGGTCACCCTTACCGTCATCGATAGATACGGGAACGAGGCTACGGCTACCAAAAACCTCACTGTGGTGAACCTGCCTCCCCTCGCCGAGCCGGGGGGGCCCTATGAGGGAATGGTCTATCAGGAGATCATCTTCAGCGCCACGGACTCCCATGATCCCGATGGAGAGATCGTGAAATACATTTGGGATTTAGGCGATGGGACCTTAGCTGAGGGGGAGACGGTGATCCATGCTTACCACAAGCCGGGAACCTTTCAGGTTTGCCTTACGGTAGTGGACGACAACGGTGCCGAAGGCGAGGCTTGTACCACTGCTGAGATCATCTACTATCCCCAGGTGGAGGGTAAGCCATGAGGTGGCCTTTGGCCGTAGTCTTTCTTTTTCTCTTCGTTTCCGGAATTTATTCCCTAGATTTGGATTTCTCATCTTGTACGTATCTTTCGCCCACATCCTGGACTGAGGAACTCCAGATCGAGGCCGGGCACGGGGGCTGGAGCGTCCGCGTTGGTACCGAGCTCGACAACACTGGATTTACAGTGGTGACCTTGGGCGGCGAGTACCAAACGGAGTCCATCACCACATGGATCGAAACGGAGTTCACCGCCGAAGACTTTTCACAGCTCAGGGGCGGAGTGGAACTTTCCCTAACAGAGTTCTTCGGGTTCGGAGTGGAGGCGGTGGTGGATGAAGGGGGCTTCGCCGGCATCTCCTTTTCCATCTGGTACGAAGCTGCTGCAAGGGAGGAAGGGTTCTCGGGGGCTACAGGACTTTTCGAGTTCGATGGAACAGGGGCGGTGATGGGGCAAACCCTCTGCTTGGGGATCTCCATTCCCCCTTGGCAGATGGAAAGTAAGGTGCAATTCGACGAGAGGGGCTTCTCGTGCCTGGAGCTAAGCGGGGAACTATCCTGGGAGGAGGCGGCTGTCGGGGTGAGCTTCGAGTGGGATCCCACAGGGCTTCTGTCGGTGGGAGGGAGACTTTCGGTGTACCGGGATCCTTTGGTGGCAACGGGTGAGGTCTCCTGGCTTACAGATGGATCCTGGCTGGCCACAGGTGATCTGGCCCTCGGCGAGGGCTTCCGTCTCGGGGGCGAGATATCCTGTATGGGTGCGCTTTGGGCTTGGGGGGCCGAGTTGGGGTTCTCCCTCCAGTACCTGGAGATTTCCTTCGGGATCGAGACATCGGCGGATGGCGTCGGCTATTCCGGCGGTCTTTCCTTTCGATATGAAACCTCTTCCCTGGAGCTTCGGGGTGGCCTTTCCCCCATGGGGGAACTGGAGCTGGAGCTCTTCATTGATATCAGCATCTCCCTTGAAGACGAGATGTAGTCTTTTTTCATAGGCAAACGGCGAAGATCATATCGTGGTAGTGCACCATCCGCAAAAGACGTAGCGGCTTCCCCGGCACCGGCCACACTTCCAGTAACAGGGTATTCACCTCAACACGGCTCTACACCAAAGTGAAAAACCGCCTCCGCATAGGGACCCTTGACCTGCAGGCTGACACCTTCCTTCGCCATGTGGGCCCTCACCGGGAGATCGGTCCGGGCGTGTTCCGCGGTGGGATAAAGGAGGACTATCAGTCCCTCGGGTTCTCCATTCCGATAGCGGTAGCCGAGACCCAGAGCCCGATTGAGCACCGCCTGAGGCGGGGAGGAGGCGAAGATGTAACCCCCTTCCGGGATTATGGCGGTGTTGAGGATAGCCAGCTCCGTTGCTTCTAGCCAGGCGGCTTCGGGACACGGGGGATAGGAGTAGGAGCACAAAGCTGGCGGTTTGGATACCCTCAAAGCCTCGGTCGATAAAGTGTCCTTCAATTTCGGCCAATAACGTGCGAGTCCATAACTTCAAAACGAAAACCGGAAGCATGTTTTTTCACAAAAATCCTGACTTCCCACAGCAGGTCGGCGGTGTCCCAAACCCCATGCCACCCGATGTCCGAGGTCCTTGCCCAGGCGAATCCAGGAGCACAGGAGGGGGGTCGGGCTGTAGCGCGGATCAACTTCTCCAGCGAGAGGGGATTGATATCGTCCCCGATGAGGGACCGATCGGTAAACTCCACCAACGAGAACGCGGCATCCGCGGGCACAAACTCCAGGGCCTGGGAAAAGGACAAAGGAGTCCCACAGACCGTCCCGCTCGAAAACTAATCCGATCCGCACAGACCCCTCCTTACCTCCGTATTTGTTCGAGTTAAAATGAAAAAGAAAGGGCCCTTTGCGGGCCCTTTCCTTCGTTCCGAGGAATCCGCGTCTACCTAGGGATTACGCTCTGGGCTTGTGGCCCTTTGGGACCGTCGACGACCTCGAACTCCACCATCTGGCCTTCCCGTAGGGACCGGAAGCCCGAGGAATTGATGGCCGAGAAGTGGACGAAGACGTCGGGGCCATTTTCCTGCTCGATGAAGCCGTAACCTTTGGCATCGTTGAACCACTTAACTTTGCCTATGGCCATGGGTCATTCCCCCTTTCCTTTCGAACTCGACCGCGAAACGCCACTTCCCAAAGCTCAGGGGAATAACCCGTAAGCTGCGGGGTCACGCATTACTGCGGCCTGCAACAACCATCTTACCCGCTTTTGGAGAAAACACAACGAGCAGCATCGATCCAGCTAAACTTACTTTACGAGGTGAGGGCCATGAAGGGCATGGCGACAGTTTTGTTAGCGCTGACGATTTCGGTGGTGCCGTGTTTTGCAGGTCCTTTTCCCATATACGTGACGGTGGTGATGCACACCGAGGATCCTCCCACCAACCCCGATTTCACCCAGGAAAGGAGCACCTACCTCCGTTGGCGGGACGCCCTGGTGGAGTTCGCCGAGCTCCTTTATCGCTTCGGCGCGGCGTTCGATTACCAGTGCGAGTGGACCTTCCCCGCCGCGGCCGCAATATACGACCAAGGGGATGTGACCGCGAACACTGGCGGGAAGAACGTCCTATGCTATCTCCACGATGTGCTCGGCGTCTCCATCGATCCCCACGCCCACGAGCGGATCTACAACTACGCCGACGTGGCGGAGCTCATCCGGAGGCTCGGGGTGGAGCCCTCGGCGGTGGTGGGCGGTTTCCTCTACTGGCCGCCGGATGACCGCCAGAACTGGGAGCGGTTCCGGGAGCCCCTGCGGGGTCGTCGTTTCCCCCGGGCCGCCTGGACCGGGAGGATCCTGTGGGGCGCCGGCACCGCGGGGCATAAGGGCCCGGACCTGTTCGCCTCCGGCGTGTGGCGCCCCAAGGACCGGTACCACTTCATCACCCATGACCCCGAGAGCCCCCTGATCTACATCGGTTCCTGGCGGCGGACCACCATGAGGGCCGGGGGGCTGTTCGAGCTCGTGGAGCTGGCCCGGAGGGGCGAACTGGACCCAGGTGGCATGTATACCGTGGGAATCTTCGTGGCCCACGGAGTGGTGGTACGCGGGGGAGAGGAGTTCCTCGCTAAGTTCAGGGATGCCGTCCTCGAACCGATCGGGGAGCTCGTGGAGGAGGGCCTCGTTCGCTGGGCTACTCTCCCCGAGATCGCCCGGATCTGGTCCGAGGAGTGCGGGGAGCGCCCCACCATCTACATCCCCGCGGACCAGCGGGAGCTCATCCGCTCCCTCTTCCCGGAGGGATAAAGGGGGAAAGTATGGTGCGGGCCAGAATCGTGGCGGCCTTTATGTGTAGCTTCGTGGCGACGGCGCTGGGAGCGACGGAGGTCTGGGACGTGGTCTACCGCGCGGTGAACGGGGGCACGCTCTCCCTGGACATCTACCTCCCCGATGGGGCCGGGCCCCATCCGGCGGTCCTGCTCGTGCACGGGGGTGCCTGGCACACCGGAGACAAGCGGAGGCTCGCGTCCCTGGCGAGGTTCCTGGCGGAACGGGGGTACACGGGCTTCTCGATCGACTACCGTCTGGCCCCCACGTACCAGTTCCCAGCGCCCCTGGAGGATCTGAGGTGTGCGGTGAAGTGGATCCGGGCCCACGCCGCCGATTACGGGGTGGACCCGGACCGGATCGCGGCGCTGGGCACTTCGGCTGGGGCGCACCTGGCCGCGCTCCTTGGGACCGCGCCCGAGGAGGTGGGCGCCTGTGGGGATCCGGCGATTTCTTCCCGGGTCAGGGCCGTAATCGCCCTCTTCGGCCCCATGGACCTCCTCTCCGCGGTGGGCACCCCGGCGGAGCGGGCGGTGGAGGGTTTCCTCGGGGCCTCGGCCGGGGACGCCCCCGACCTGTGGCGGG
>MTNL01000235.1 GCA_002010365.1 Candidatus Acetothermia bacterium JdFR-50
TGGCCCTGGTGGGGACGGCGGTCCTGGCGATCCTCATCGACTGCCTCGTTTATCGGAAGCTCCGGCGGGCGCGGCCGGTGATGCGGCTCATGGCCTCGGTGGGGGTGGCGTTCGTGCTGCGGAACGTGATCCTCTTCTCGGCTGGAGCCGATCCCTACTACTACTCCCGCAAGATCCAGCGGGCGATTTACATCCTCGGCGTGAAGCTCAAGGCCGATCAGCTATTCATCATCGGCCTCGCGGCCGTATTGGTGCTCCTGCTCCACCTCTTCCTCACCTACACCAAGGTGGGAAAGGCGATGCGCGCCATGGCCGACAATCCCGAGCTCGCCCAGGTTACCGGGATCAACACCGAGCGCATCATCGCCTGGACATGGGGGATCGGGGCGGCGTTGGCCGCTGCGGGAGGGATCCTCTCGGGGATCGAGAACAAGCTCATCACCCCCGAGCTCGGGTGGCAGGCGCTCCTCCCCCTGTTCGCGGCCGTGATTCTTGGGGGGATCGGGAGCCCCTATGGGGCCATGGCCGGGGGGATGCTCATCGGGATGGCCGAGGAGGTCTCCACTGCGTTCGTTTCCACAGCCTATAAGCCCGCGATCGCGTTCGGGATCCTCGTCTTGATGCTGATCCTCCGGCCACAGGGGCTTTTCGGGAGGCGTTGATGGAGACCTTGGTGGGGATCCTCAACTACCTCGTGTTCTTCTCCATCACCGCGGGGATCTACGCGGTCCTCACCCTCGGCCTCAACATCCAGTGGGGGTACACGGGCCTTTTCAATATCGGAATCGCGGGCTTCTACGCCGTCGGGGCCTACACCTCGGCCCTCATCTCGGGCCCTCCCCCGGGGAGCCTCGACTGGCGGATCTTCGGGGGATGGATGCTTCCCTTCCCGATCGGGCTCCTGGGAAGCGCCGTCGTGGCCGCCATCCTGGCCCTGTTCATCGGTTGGATCACGATCCGTCTTCGCGAGGATTACCTCGCCATCGCCACCATCGGGATCGCCGAAGTCCTTCGGCTCATCGTCAAGAACGAGGCCTGGCTCACCAACGGGGTCTGGGGGATAAAGAACATCCCCTCCCCCCTCTTCCCCACGATCCAGCGAGGGGTCGCGGGGCTCCTCGCCGCCCATCCCGGCTTCCCCGATTGGGCCCGCAGGCTCCTGGAGGGGGCGTACAACTGGTTCTACCTCGCGTTCCTCCTCCTCTTCCTCCTCGCCCTCTACTGGCTCCTGGAACGTATCCTGCGTTCGCCGTGGGGGCGGGTCCTCCGGGCGATCCGGGAGGATGAGGTGGCGGCGGCCGCTCAGGGGAAGAACGTGGCGGCGTTCAAGCTGCAAGCGTTCGTGCTGGGGGCGGCCCTCATGGGGATGGCCGGGAGCCTCTATGCTCACTACGCACGGTTCCTGAGCGTCGAGAAATTCGAGCCCTTCTACGGGACCTTCATCGTGTGGGTGATGCTCGTGGCGGGGGGCTCGGGGAACAACAAAGGGGCGATCCTGGGGGCGTTCCTCATCTGGGGCCTGTGGGCCGCCACGGACTTCCTCACCGGCTACCTCCCCTTCACCGATGTGCAGGCCAGTGCCCTGCGGATCGTGTTGGTGGGAGTAATCCTCATCACCATCCTTATCTTACGGCCTCGAGGGCTTCTGGGGGAGGAGAAGTTCGTGTCCCGGATGCTGCGGTAAGCGTCCAGGTGGTCACATGGGTAGCGCTTCTTTCGCTGTGGAGGGCCTGCTCGTCGCCTTGATTTGTCCAGAAGACAGGAACCACATTCTTTTACCGCTGAAGCAAAGGCCATCCGGCATATGGGATCGAGTGCCCGTGTTCATCGAGGAGGGTCAGCCAATGACGTGACTTTCTCGCTCTGAACCCGGGGGTGAAACGTCCTATCACAGTATTAACATGTATTCTCAAGCGAGCTTCCTGACAAGCGGGATCGGGACGCGAGGAAGAAGGTGCACTGACACGGATCGCCACGTGGCCACGCGCACTGGGCTCCTGGTGGTCGCACCCAGGCGGAATCGAAGCAAGCTGGCTGTGGAGACGCTTGTTGGCCGGAAGAGCCTGAGGGGCTCGCTGAAGTGGAAGGTGAATAACGAGGGCTAAATCGCAATTCATAGCTGGGCCAACGTTTTCGTGGATGGTTTCGATGGATGGTCCTTGGTGACCAGGCTTACGGGGGCTCGCTTTAACATGGATGCAAGCTCCGCTGAATAAACACAAGGGGGCTCACAGCGGGCAGCCCAGGGTGACGTGGATATCAGCTGAGGTCTTCTCAGGCATGATAGGACGGTCAGAGATGGCTCGAGGATGCCAATTTTTTGGCCCCGGGTTTGGAACTCGTGGCGAAAACGCGGACGTTCATGGACGGTCAGGGAGGGAAAAGGCGATGGAGGCGTTTGAGGGCCTCCATCCTCTCCCGCCTGCCCACCTTGGCCTGCAGGATCGCCTTGCGGAGGGACGCGATGGTTTTATCGTAGGTGGCTCGGTCCACGGGATAGGGGGTACCGTCCTTTCCCCCATGAGCATAGGCAAACCGCGCCGGATCCCGGATCGAGGCGGGAGCTTCCCAGATGAGCTCCGACACCAACGCCAGCGCCCGCAAGGACTTCGGTCCCAACCCGGGCGTGGCCAGTACCTCCTGGAAGTCCCGAGGTGACCTCTCGTAGAGGTTGAGGAGCACCTTTCGCATCCCCTTGGGGCTCACGTCGGCAGGGACGATCCCGTGGCGTCGGGGCATGGCTAGGGATGGAATACGCTTGAGCTCCGCCAGGGTTTCCTCCGGGGGCCGGGCCACGATCTCGGGGATAGTCTCCCGGGCCGGGGCTGCTTCATGGGCCACCAGATTGAGGATCGCCTCCCGCTGCTTCCCCACCACCGCCTTGTGGGGTTCCTCCACGAAGCTCGAAAGACCCTCGGATATCCAGTGGTAGCGACGGGCCATACGGGTTTTCGGATCCATTCCCTGCTGCACCACGCACCAGCGACCTCCCCGGTCGAAGAAGAAGACGTGGTGATAGATTTGGTAACCATCCTGGAGGCAGGCGGAATCCACCTTGGCGGTCATCCGGGAGGCGTGGATCAGGGGGTTTGGATCCAGCGCCGCCTCTCCTGCCAGCTGCGTCAGCTCTTCGGGAGCTCGCCGGGAAGTGGCTCCCTTCCCTCCCGCGGCGAAGAGGCCGAGCTCGGGTCCCACCCGCTTCAGGGCCTCCTTCAGGGCGCCACAGGTGGTGGTGGTAAGGCCGCTGGAATGCCAGTCGAACCCCAAGAGACACCCCAGGGCTTGGAACCAATAGGGATCCGAGAGCCGCTCCAGGACCCCTTTGGTCCCGAAGGAATCGGCCAGTACCCAGAGGATGGCCTCTGAAAGGGCCGTCATCCTTTGAAAAAGCCACCGCGGAGCCTGCCCCCAGTGAAGGGGGAGGTCCGCCGTCCCCGTTCGCTTCGTCATCGCTAAAAGTATCCAGCCGCTGGACTTGTGGGACAACAGGGCTTGTGGATACACTCCGGGAGCATGTTGCGCCATGAGGTGGTGGCATATCTGGACGAACTATTCCCGCCTACATTGGCGGAGGAGTGGGATCACTCCGGCCTTCAGGTCGGTGACCTCGCTCTTCCTTGTCGAAAGGTCCTAGTGGCACTGGATTTTGATCTTTCCCTCGTGGAGAGGCTGGCGGGGGTGGATTTCCTCATCACCCATCATCCCCTGATATTCCGGCCTATCCGGGAGATCCGGCCCGAGACCCCCTTGGGGAAAAAGATCTCGGCCCTGCTCCGGGAGGGGGTCGCCTGCTACGCGGTGCACACCCCCTATGACTCCGCCCACGGGGGTATCGGGGAAAAGCTCGCCGAGATTTTGAGCTTGCGGGACCCGGTACCCCTTGTCCCGCGTGGCAAGCTTTACAAGCTTGTCGTCTTCGTGCCCGCCGATCACGTGGACTCCGTGGCCGATGCTGCCTTCTCCGCGGGGGCGGGGAAGATCGGCCGCTACGGCCGCTGCTCCTTCCGGGCCGAGGGCACCGGAACCTTCCTCCCCGGGGAGGGGACGAGGCCCTACATCGGCGAGGTGGGGAAGGAAGAGCGCGTGCGGGAGGTGCGGCTCGAGACGGTGGTTCCCGCCGAACGCCTCGGGGCAGTGATCCGGGCGATACGGGCGGTCCATCCCTACGAGGAGGTGGCCTACGACGTCTATCCCCTGGAGCTCCAGGACCGCCGCCACGGCCTGGGGAGGATAGGGGAGCTCCCCGAGCCCGCCCGGGCCGCGGATGTCATCGAGAGGTTCGCCGCGGCCCTCGGAGCGGGGGACCCCCTCGTTTACGGCGACACAGCGGTGGAGGTGCGAAAGGTGGCGGTGTGCGGGGGCTCGTGTGGAAGCCTCTGGCGGGATGCCCTCGACAAGGGGGCCCAGCTCTTCCTAACCGGGGAGATGGGGTACCACGACGGCCTCTCTGCCGCCGAAGAGGGGCTCGTGGCCGTGGCCTTCGGCCACCGGGAGACGGAGCAAGTGTTCGTAGGGCACGTGGCCGGGCTCATCCGGGAGCGTTTCCCGGAGCTCGAGGTGGTGACCCCATGAGAGCACATCTCCTCAAGCTACTTGCCT
>MTNL01000193.1 GCA_002010365.1 Candidatus Acetothermia bacterium JdFR-50
GGGCGGGAAAGGGATTTCTTGGATCAAGTACGGGTGCGCCTACACCGTGCCGGGACGCGCGGGCTCGGGGACGTCCACCGCAGGTTGTCCGAGCTCTTCGCCCGCGTGACTGCCCGGGCGGCTTGGCTGGTCGAACGCGAAAAGCAGCGACTGGCCGAGCGAGAGAAACGCCTCTACGCCCTGGATCCCCGCAGGGTGGTGGAGAGAGGATACGCCATCCTCCGACGCTTGGGTAATGGGGTCGTAACCCATCCCCGCCAGGCCCCACCGGGGACCAAACTCCGGGCTGAACTGCGGGGCGGTGTATTGTGGCTCCTCTCCGAGGGAGGTGAGAGAGAAGGTGGAGGAGAAGAATCGAGCTGAGCTCTCGTATTCTCAAGCAATTTCCCGGCTGGAGGAAATCCTCGATCTCATCGAAAGAGGGGAAGCCGACATCGATGAGCTCTCCGCGTTGGTGGAGGAAGCAGCTGGGCTGGTTTCCCTCTGCCGCCGAAAGCTGACCCAAGCCGAGATGCAGGTGAAGCGGATCACTGAACGCTTGGAGAGGGAAAAGGAGGAATCCCCTGCACCCCCGGCGCCGGAAGGAAACTCACAGGAGGAAGGGGAAGAAGTACCCTTTTAAACCCGGATAACCCGTACCAAGTTGGTAGTCCCGGGTTCCCAGAAGGGCAGTCCCGCGGTGAAGACGACTTGATCGCCGGTTTTAACTACCCCCTTTTCCTTCGCGGCCTTGATGGAAGCCCGGGCCAAGGAATCGGTCCCCTCGGTAGGGGCGATTGAGAGGGGTATCACCCCCCAGACCAGCGCCAGGGCCCGAGGGACCCGGGCCTCAGGGGTGGTGGCCACCACAGGGACATCGGGCCGAAAGGAGGCCACGAGCCGTGCGGTCCAGCCGGAGACGGTGGCGCAGATGATGGCCGCAGCCCCGATATCGCGGGCGATCTGCACCGCCGCCCGCGCACATGCCCCGGGGATCTGTCCCACCAGCTCAGGCACGAGCCCGGGGACGCGGATGGGAAAGCCGCTCTCCTCCGCCGCCTTGGCGGCCTCGGCCATGGCCCGCACCGCCTCCACCGGATACCTCCCCACCGCCGTCTCCTCCGAGAGCATCACCCCATCTGCCCCGTCCCAAACCGCCGCGGCCACATCGTTCACCTCCGCCCGGGTGGGGACCGGTGAATCCACCATGGACCGAAGCATCTGGGTGGCCACGATCACCGGCTTTGCCCGGGCGTTGCATAGATCAACTAAGCGCTTTTGCACCACGGGCACGTGGTAGGGCCCAATCTCCACGCCCAGATCTCCTCTGGCTACCATGGCCCCGTCAGCGGCGGAGACGATCTCCTCCATCCGGTCCACCGCCACCTTTAACTCCACCTTGGCGATCACCCGGGGACCATCCCCGAGGAGTGCCCGGGCAGCACGCACGTCCTCGGGAGATTTCACGAACGAGAGGGCAACGTACTCCACTCCAAGCTCCGTCGCCATGCGCAGCGACGCGCGATCGGCAGGGGTGAGGGAAGGATAGGGGAGCTCCACCTCGGGCACGTTGACGCCCTTTCCCGAGGAGATCACGCCCCCACGTACTACCCGGCATCTGAGCGCCCTTTCGGTTTGCTCCAGCACCGAAAGCTCCACCGTCCCCTCTGCCAAGAGGACCCTCTTGCCAGCGGGCACGTACCGGGGGAGGTCCCCGTGGCGCAGCGGGAGCCCCCCTTCGCCGAGTACGATCTCCTCACCCGGAACCAGCGTGACCGGCTCGGATAGGGTTCCCAGCCGCACCTTCGGGCCCTGGGTGTCCAGCACGATCCCCAAGGGACGCTCCGCTGCCCGTTCCGCCTCCCGCACAAGCCGCACATACCGCTCGTGGTCGCTCAAAGTCCCATGGGAGGTGTTGATCCGCACCAGGTCCATGCCCACCTGGGCCATGGCGGCAAGAACGTCCTCGCTGGCGCAGGAGGGTCCTACGGTGGCCACGATCTTTGTCCGCTTGACCATCATCCCATCTTTTAGGGTAACGGGGTTCCCCGGGCGATGCACGGGGGTTGCGCAGGATTTGGCCATGGGATAAGGTTTTGTGTGGTAGCGGATCAGCGCTTTCGCCCTGTACACCGCCTTCGTAGGAAAAAGGAGATCGACCGGGTATTTCGGGAAGGAAAGCGCCTGGAAGGTCGATGGTTCCGGTTCATCCTTCTGCCCAAAGAGGAGGGAATCCCCCGGATCCTCGTCGTGGTCGGGCGAAAGGTGGGAAAGGCGGTGGTCCGGAACCGGGTAAGACGCGCTGTGCGCGAGGGGTTTCGCAAGCACAAGGAGCTTTTTGGCGGCCTTGACCTCGTGGTGATCGCGAAGCCCTCTGTGGGCATGATAAAGAAAGCCGGAGAGATCGAACGGCTATTCTTGCAGGAATTCAAGGAGGTGAAGGATGCCTCAGGAAATACTTCTCACCAAAGAGGGCTACGAACGGAAGAAGAAGCAACTGGAGGAGCTGGAACATAAGCTCTATCAAGAGATCCCTGCACGCCTCAAGGAGGCCAAGGAGCGTGGCGGCGACCTCCTGGAGAACCGGGAGTACGTATACCTAAAGAACGAGCAGGAGGTCATCGAACGGGAGGTGCGCCGGCTGCGGGAACTCTTGGAGAACGCCCGCATCATCTCCGAGGATGAGATCAAAGGGGACACCGTGGGCATCGGGACCCGGGTCATCCTCGAGGACACCGAGACGGGCGAGTTCGATACGTATACCTTGGTATCCCCACCCGAGGCGGACATCCTGGGCAAGAGGATCGGGATCGACTCCCCGGTGGGCGCGGCCTTGATGGGACACACCCGCGGTGACATCATCGTGGTCCAAACCCCCTCGGGCAAGCGGCGCTATCGGATCCTTGGGGTGGAGAAGGGGTAGGGGTGTCGGAGGACCTCGTCGCGATAAGGGCGAACAAACTTGAGCGGCTGCGGGCCCGGGGGATCGATCCCTATCCCTACAAGTTCCAGCGCACCCATACCGCGGCAGAGATCCGGATTCAGTGGAGGGAGCTTCCCGCGAACTCCCGCAGTGGTGATGTTGTGTGGGTGGCGGGGAGGATCTTTTCCCTGCGCCACATGGGAAAGCTCACCTTCGCAGACCTCCGTGATGGCACGGGAAGAATTCAACTCTTCGTCTCCCGAGGGGTCCTCGGGCAGGAAGGGTACGAACTCTTCTCCGACCTCGATCTCGGCGACATCATCGGCACTTGGGGCGAGGTCATTACCACAAAAACTGGGGAACTTTCCGTGGAAGTACAGGGTTTCGAGCTTCTGGCCAAGGCCCTGCGCCCCCTTCCCGAGAAGTGGCACGGACTCCGAGATCCGGAGAAACGCTATCGCTTCCGCGAGCTGGATCTCCTTACCAACGAGAAAGCCCATCGGGTCCTCCTGGACCGGGCCAAGATCGTGAGCACCATGCGTCGGCACCTCGAGCGCAAGGGTTTCATCGAGGTGGAGACCCCTATCCTCCAGCCGCTCCCCGGCGGGGCGGCGGCGCGTCCCTTCATCACCCATCACAACGCTTTGGACCGGGATCTTTACCTCCGCATCGCTCCCGAGCTGTACCTGAAACGTCTACTTGTGGCAGGCTACGAGAAGGTTTTCGAGATCGGGAAGAATTTCCGAAATGAAGGGATCTCCACCCAACACAACCCCGAGTTCACCGCCATGGAGGCGTACGAGGCGTACGGGGACTACCACGACGCCATGGAGCTCGCCGAGGACCTGATATGCGAGTGCGTGGAGGCGGTCCACGGGGACATCACGGTCACCTATCAAGGGAAGAAGGTGGACTTCTCCCGTCCCTGGCGCCGCATCACCCTGTACGAGCTCCTTTCGGAGGAGTTCAATATTGACCCCGAGGCCCCCTTGGAGGAACTCTTCCGGGAGCTGGATCGAAAGGGGATCCCCTGTCCCGAACCCCTGAGGTCCGGCCCGAAGGGAAAAGTGCTCGAACACCTCCTGGAGCTTGCGGAGGAGCGGCTCGTGGATCCCACCTTCGTGATGGATTATCCCCTTGATATCTCCCCGCTGGCGAAGCGCAAGCGGGGGAATCCTGAGCTCGTGGAGCGTTTCGAGCTTTTCATCGCCGGGTTCGAGGTGGCCAACGCCTTCTCCGAGCTCAACGATCCCGAGGAGCAACGTGAGCGGTTCCTATTGCAGGAACGGCTGCGGGCTGCGGGGGACGAGGAGGCTCACCGGGTGGACGAGGCGTTCTTGCGGGCCTTGGAGCATGGGATGCCCCCCGCAGCCGGCATTGGGATCGGGGTGGACCGTTTGGTAATGATCCTCACCGATTCCCCCTCCATCCGCGAGGTGATCGCCTTCCCCCTGGTGGGGGAGCGGCGATGAGCGCGGGACTCCGCGCCCGGGTTGAGGGCCTTTCCGAAGCCCTCTCGGTTCACATCCTCTCCTTGGATAGGGCGATCCTGGATCGGGTAAGCGGCTCCCGATGGCTGCAACGGCTGGACACCCTTTTCCTGTTGGCCACCTACCTGGGGGACGGCTACATCTGGGGACTTTTCGGCTTTTGGCTCATCTTTTGGGGTGG
>MTNL01000023.1 GCA_002010365.1 Candidatus Acetothermia bacterium JdFR-50
GTTCAGGGGGCGGCTCCAGCCCGAAACCAGTTCATCCAGAGTGGGGGAGAAACGTCCCGTGAGGGGGTAGTAGGCGTCGATCCCCACGTAATCCAGCGCGTCCCAAAAGGAGACCTCCCACATCTCCCCGTTCCAGTTGGCCGCGTAGATCAACGGGCCCCCGTAAACCTTCCGCACCCCCTGGATCACCCCCAGCCAGTCCCGGCGGCGACCCACCGTGCCCTTGAGCTCCGCTCCCACACAGAACATCTCCACGCCCTCTTCCCGGGCCAGCTGGGCATAGCCGAGGATAAACGCCCCATAGGCACGGAACCATTCCGCCCAGGCCGCCTCATCGTCCCCGAAGTCGATGAGGCCCCGCCACCGGCCGTCCTCGACGTCGAGGTGGGGCTTGAGGAGCACCTTCAACCCCAAGGATTTGGCCGCCCGGATGAGGCCGCGTACCCCTTCCCTGCCCTCCGGGGAACAGCGGATGAGGGGGATTTCCACGCGGGGTTGGTAACAGATGGGCACCACCGCGACCCACTCCGCCCCGAGCTCCACGAGACGGCGCAGGGCTTCCCATACCTCCGGCCCCGTGTCCCGTTCGTGCCCACGTACGAGGATGTTCATGCCCTGGATAAGCTCCCCCGCCCAAAGGCCCCACGCGAACCCCACCAGGATGGACGCGACAAAGAACGTCCTCATCATGGGAAGATTATCCTGGAAAAGTGAAGTTCGCGGAAGTTATGATCATCACGTGTTCCGCGAGATAGATCGGTACATCCTGCGGGAAGTCGCTCCCCCTTTCGGGGTGGCGTTGCTAGCGTTTCTGGCCTTCATCGCCCTGCAGGTGGTGATCTACCTCTCGGACCTGGTGCTTTCCCGGGGGGCGGGGGTAGGGGAACTGTTCCGTCTTTTGGGGCTCAAGCTCCCCAGCCTCCTCACCCTGGCCATCCCGGGAGGGGTGCTCCTCGCCATCTTCTGGGCCCTGGGAAGGCTCGCGGGGGCCCGGGAGCTTTTGGCCTTTCAAGCGGTGGGTTTTTCCCTGAGGCGTTTGGCCTTTCCCTTTGTGCTTTTCGGCATCGCGATGAGCCTCGTCTCCTTCGCCCTGGGAGAGCTCGTTGTCCCCCACACGGAGGAGCTCTATCGGCGCGAGTACATGACCCTACTGCTCGGGGGACGGATGGCCTCGCCCGCTCCCCAGGAGGAGGTCTTCTTCCGGGGTCCCAAAGGTAACCTTTATTACGTCCGCCGCTACCAAGGGGGGATCGCCCGGGGGATCGTGGTCTACGACCTGGCCGGCAGGGTCGCCCCCCCAAGCGGCGATTTTCCCGCGGTTATTACCGCCGAGGAAGGGGGATTTTCGGCGGGAGGGGAGCTGGAATTACACCGGGGTCGCGTGCTCCACTTCGACCGGGAGGGCCGCCTGACGCGGGTGGACGGGTTCGAAACCCTCAAAATCGAGGTGGGAGCCGATATCGAGCGGCTCATCCTGGGCGGGAAAACCCCGGCCCAGATGTCCCTCCGGGAGCTCCGGGAGCGGATCGGGGCCATGCGGCAGGCGGGGGTAGACCCCCGGGGGCTCCTGGTGGAATATCACGCCAAGATCGCGGTGGCGGCCAGTTCCTTCCTCTTCGCCCTCTTCGGCGCCCCGGTGGGGATGATCCTCGGACGGCGGGGACGGGTGGCCGGGGCCGCAGCGGGGTTCCTATTGGCTGGCGCGGCCCAAGCGCTTTTCCTTTGGACCAAAACCATGGCCCGGCAGGGTCTGATCCCCCCGGAATGGGGGGCCTGGCTCCCCGCCGTCCCCTTCGTCGCCCTAGGGCTCCTCCTTTTGTGGCGCCTGGATGGCCGTCGCTTCCTCTGGTTCCTTCTCCTCTTCCTCCCCTTCGCCTCCGGGGCCGCACCGCCCCCCTTCTCCCTCGAGGCCGAAACCCTCGGCTTTTCGCTGGAACAGCGGAGCTTCATCGCCTCCGAGGCCACGATCCGTTTCGATGAATACACCCTGGTGGCCACGGAAATCCGGGGAAGGGAAGAGGAAGGCATGTGGCACGTGGAGGCCGAGGGAGCGGAGGTATCCGGGGGGGATATCTCCTTCACGGCGGAGGAGCTCGCGGTGGAATTCAACGCCCAAGGCGAGGTGGAGGCCTTCCGGGCCCAGGGGGTCACTGGAGAAGCGCGCTTCCGCGGCCCGGAGAAGGGAGAGACCCTGGTATTCGTGGCCGATCGGGCCGAGATGTACATGGAGGGGGGAGAAATAGCTCGGTTGGTGGGACGAGGGGTGGCCTTCACCACCTGTCCGTGCCTCCCGGGGGCTCCCTATGCGGTACGTGCCTCCAAGATCGTTTACATCCCCGACGAGTGGTTCTTCGCCCAAAACCTCCTCCTCTCCTCCTTCGGGGTCAACGTGTGGTGGCTTCCCTTTTACGTCTCGCGCCTGGGGGAGGAGGGCCCCTCCCTTTTCCCGAAGATCGGCCTTCGCGGGGGGGAACTCTTCCTCAAATGGGCCTTCCCCTTCACCCTGCGGGAGGAGCTCCTGTGGGGAGCCGTGGGGCTCACCTTCTTCCCCGAGAGGGCCCGGTTGGAACCGGAGCTTTCCCTCTTCTGGGAGGAGGGCTTCCTCTCCCTCACGCCGCGGGGTCTGCGGATCTCGGGACGGGGGGAGTGGGAGGGAGGCCAGTGGAGGGGAGACCTGTCGCTGATCGAAAAGAGAATTCGGGCCAGTTTCTCCGGGACCGCTTCCGGATGGAGCCTCCGGGGCGCATGGGAGCGAGTGGAGAAGAAGAACACGACGTATGAGAAGGCCCCCGAAATCCTCCTCAGCCGATCCTTCTCCCTTCCCCTGGGGAAAGCTTCCCTGAACCTTTCGGGGGGACGCTATATCCAGGGGGACATCGAAGCCATCCGGTTTGGAGCACAACTGCTGGTGCATCCCTCCGCCAAGTGGGGGCCCATCTCGGTGGGATTCCCCTTCGGGGGGAGATTCGACATCTACGCCGGGGAAACCCACGAACGCCGTTACCGGCTGAACGTTTCCCCCTCGCTTTCTGTAGGAGGGATGAGGATGGGCTACGAAAGCCGGTGGGGAGGAGGGATGTCCCCCCTGGGCTTCGACAGGCTCCCGTTGATCTCGCGGTTGACCCTTACCTTCTCCGGATCGGAAGAGGGGATAAGCCAGCAGTTTTCGGTTTCCTGGGACCTCGGGGGAAATGGGGCCCTCCAGGGCCGCTGGACCCTCCACATGAAGGAACCCAAACTGGAATTCTCCTTGGGCTTTGTACCCTATCCCCTTATCCTGCAGAACTTCAAATTCTCGCTGAACCTCCACGGCGAGGGATGGGGGGCTTCGTTGCAGGGCGGGGGGGATCTCCGTCCTTCATTGGAATTTCAGGACCTTATCGCCAAGGGAAACCTCTCGGGGCGTGCCTTCTCCCTGCGCGGGGGGCTGCGGTTTTCCCCCTATCCCTTCCGGCTGAAACGCGCCACCGGGGAACTGTCCTGGGCGTTTGCGGAGGAGTACCGGTTGGAGATCGCCGGGGAATACGACTTCATCAGGGGGGAGCTCGTTCAGGGGGCCGTATCGTTGGTGCGGAGCTTCTCGGAGTGCCTGCGCTTGGGCCTCAGGGTGGGCTCCCGGGAGGTGCGGGTTACCCTCGAGGTCCCGGCCTTTCCCGGTGTAAAGCTCCGGTTTTCCCCCCAGGACGAGATGCTGCAGTGGGGAAGTTAGTATAATGGAGTAACGGGTATGCGGAGAGAAAAACTTCCCGATTGGCTCACGGCCGCCCGGGGCATCATCGCGGCGGCGATTTTGGGGATGATCCCCCTGGGGCCCAACGCCCTTTCCCAAGTGATCGCTCTCCTGCTCCTCGGATGGACCACGGACATGCTGGATGGGCGCTTGGCCCGTCGCTATGAGAAGCCCCCCTCTTGGATCGGGGAACACGATTTCCAGTTCGATATGGTGATGGTGTTGGCCTCTACGGTGTATCTGGTGGCCGTGGGCCTCATCCCCTGGTGGGTGGGGGTCCCGTATCTCACCCTCGGCCTGCCCCTGGTCCTATGGATCCACCACACACGGGAGTTCATCCAGTTCAAGGCGGTGGCCATGGGCCTCGCCTTTCCCTGGGTCTTCGTGCCGTTTGTGGTAGCTTATTTCCACGCACGGCCCGCGGCCTATGCCGGGCTCATCTGGATGCTGTGCGCCTTGATCGCCGACTGGAAGAGGTTCACCGGGGTGGTGGGGGACTTCCTCCACGGCTCGGGGCTCGTCCGGCGCTAAAGCTCGAACAACTTGGCGGTGGGACGGCCCAGGTGCCGGTAGGCCCGTTCCGTCGCGATCCTCCCCTGAGGGGTGCGCCGCAGGAACCCCTTGGCGATGAGGTACGGCTCGTAGAACTCCATCACCGTGTCCTTGTCCTCCCCCAAAGCCGCGGCCAAGGTCTCTATTCCCACCGGCCCCCCCTCGAAGCGGTCGATGATGATCTCCAGGATCTTGCGGTCGAGGTGATCCAGGCCCTCCGCATCTATCCCCAAAAGTTCCAGGGTGCGGCGGGCGATCCCCCGGTCCACGACCCCGTTC
>MTNL01000139.1 GCA_002010365.1 Candidatus Acetothermia bacterium JdFR-50
ACCCTCACCCATTACGAACATCAGTAGAAGGTCCGCGGGGCCGTCCTCAGGATACGGGTGACGGCCCCGCCTCTTTGTGAAAATCGAGCCCTTGGGAATCCTCTCCGCGTTAATCTAGGATAGCCGCCAGATCGACCTGGGGATCTCTGATCAAACGAACCCCGTATTTTTCAGTGAGGACACGTGCGATCTCTTCGTTGGCCCATGGCGGAAGAACCGGGCCAAGGTAGATGCCCCGGAATCCAAGGGCCAAGAGGCTCCAGAGGATCGCCACGGCTTTCTGCTCCATCCACATGAGGATCAAACTCAGCGGAAGCTCTTCCAATTTCGTGCCGAAAAGCTCTGCCAGCACCCGGGCTATCTCCACCGCCACAATAGCATCGTTGCACTGCCCGAGGTCTATGAGGCGTGGAATGCCCTCGATTTCACCCAACGCCAGATCGTTTATGCGGAATTTTCCACAGGCGAGGGTCAAAACCACCGTGTTCTCAGGAAGCACGCGGACGAACTCCCGGTAGTACTCGTTCCTTTTTGTGGGCGAATCGCAGCCTCCTACCAAGAAGAACCTCTGGATCCTCCCGGCTTCGACGAGCTCCTTAAGCTTGGGGGCAAGGGAGAGAACTGTCCCCTTAGAGAACCCCGTGGTGAGGAACACTTCCCCTGGCTCCTCGGGCAGATCGGGGAGGGACAACGCCGCCTCGATCACCGGGGAGAAGTCGTATCCCTCGATGTGCCGTACTCCGGGAAGTCGGACTGTGCCGGTGGTGAACATGCGGTCCCGGTATTCATCCCTGGGAACCAGAGCGCAATTGGAGGTGGCGAGGATGGCGGCGGGGTATTTGGCGAAGAGTTGCCGTTGATCGAACCAGGCCCCTCCTAGGTTCCCCAAGAGGTGGGGGTACTTCTTGAGACCTGGATACCCATGGGCCGGGAGCATCTCCGAGTGAGTGTAGACGTTTATCCCCATGCCCTCCGTTTGCTTCAGAAGCTCTTCGAGGGCCTTCAATCCGTGGCCGGTAACGATGATCGCTTTTCCTTTTTTCGTCCCTGTGGGGACCTTTGTGGGCACGGGCTCACCATAGGCCTGGATGTGGGCGTCTTTGAGAAGCTGCATCACCCGGAGGTTTATCTTTCCTGCTTTGATGGCCAGCTCCACCAAGCTCTCGGCATCGAAGTTGACGTTGGTCAAAACGGTGTAGAGGGCCTCCTCCAAAAAGGAATCTATCTGGGAGTCCGACTTCCCGAGTTCCCGGGCGTGGTAGGCATAGGCACTTATGCCCATTAGCACATATTTGAGGTTATCCTGAAGCCGTGCTACGGTGGAGGATTTGCCGCAGATGCCCTGATCGGTACAGGCCACTCCACTCGCTGCTTGAGCACATTGATAGCAGAACATCCGGAAGTTTCGCTGCATACCGGACCTCCCAAATAAATAAGATAATTGCCTCTCAAATCCATTTTACCTGCCAGCTCCACACCCTTCCACACCTTGACACCTCTAAAAAGGGCGGATATATGCAAATTGAGATGTTTAGGTTGCCGAAATTCCTCCGCCGCCGTATGGCCCTGGTTAAACCCAAGCGCTTCCCGGATCAGGAAGCTTATGCCGCTTTCTTCGACGCCCGTGCGCGCCTATTGGCCGGGGATGACATGGACATCCTCGAATACCCGGACCGGGAAACCCAGAAGCATATATTCTCCCGCGCGATCTCATTGGCCAAGCTCGAGGGCAGGACCATTCTCGATGTAGGCTGTGGGCTCGGTTACCTGAAAGGCTTTCTGGACGAACAGGGCATCACCTATAAGTCTTATTTGGGCGTAGACCTCTCGAAGGCCATGGTGAGAGGTGCCAAGGAGAGATTCGGGGAATTTTTTGCTTGGAGGGATGTCCTCTCTGACCCCTTTCCCGAGAATAGCTTTGATGTCGTGTTTCTCATTTCGGTCCTGGGATATCCCATCGGCGAAGATCCCGAAGCTTACATGAAAAAACTCCTCACCACGCTTTTCCGTTTCACGCGCGAAGCGTTTGTATTCACCCATCTTATGCCCGGCCGCCGCGATGAACCCTCGGACTTTACATATCCTCCGGAGAAACTCTTGGAATGGTGTCGTACGGCCCTTTCTCCCCACGCTAAAGCCTTAGTGGAAGACCCCCCTTGGGTCACTTATTACGTGGCCGTTTACAAAGATCCGCAGACGATGCCTGGTGGTATCGAGCCGGGCCTTATATAAACCCGAGCTCCAGCTAGCAATGGTTATCCTGTTAGGGCATGCACGCACCCTTTTTGCTTAAAATTGGGGGACTAAAAATCACAATACTAACCCAACCGCAAATGTAGAACTTAAATTAGAGTTCGATCTTCCATTGTTCACTGGAGTAGGTGATTGTTTCCCTAATAAGAAAAATGCTGTACAAGCTCAGGTTTCCCTTAACACCGAAAGATGTAGGTTGAAAAAGCGGTGCTATCCCTCGGCTTAAAAGGTGGGGGGTCTTGACGGCAACAAAATATATTGTATACTCTATAGCCAACTATGGTCCCAAACGATACAGTGGTGAGGAAAACGCTGGTAGAACAAGCGTGTAGCCTCATTCGGGAACGTATATTAACCTGCGAGCTCAAGCCCGGCGAAAAGATCGAGGTCCAAAAGCTCGCCCAGGAACTCTCCGTGAGCCAAACGCCCCTGCGTGAAGCCCTTCAGAAACTCGCGGAGCAGGGATTGGTGGTCTCGAAACCGTATGTCGGATACTTTGTCATCGAGCTCACCCCCACCGATGTCGAGGAGCTTTTCGATCTCCGTCGAGCCCTGGAGGTCCTAGCGGCGGAGTATATCATCAAAAAGAATTGTATCAATCGTGAACTCCTTTCTCATCTCCGTAAGTGGATCGCCGAGCTGGGATCCGCCCCCGATGAGAAATTGATCTCCGAAGTACAGCGGATGGACGAAAAACTTCATCTTGACCTCCTGATCCGTGGGTCCCAAAGCCAATGGCTTACCAAGTTCGCCAACGGCATCATCGACCTGATCAAACTTACCACGCGCCTCACCATGAATCCCCAAGCCGCTTGTCGGGAGCATCGCGAGATCATCGAAGCCCTCGTCGCGAAAGACCTCGAGAGAGCGGTTTCTGCCCTTACCACGCACCTGGAACGCGCAAAGAAGGAAGCTATATCCGCGTTAAAGGGGGGTGAGAACGCGGCGAAAGTTGATTCCGAAAACACTTAAAGCTCAAAGGAGGGATTGCCTATGCGAAGGATCGTGTTTGTAGGTGGAGCTTTTTTGCTCCTCGTGGGTCTGCTCGCTTGGTCAGCGCCGGTGGAGCTCATCTTCTGGCACATGGAGGCCCGTCCGCACCGAGTCGAGCGGATCAAAGAACTTTGTGACCAGTTCAACGCCGAGCACCCCGGGATAAAGGTCATCCCCCAGGTCCAAAGTTGGGGTGAGATTTACGTCAAGGCCCCCGCCGCCATCCAGGCCGGACGTGGCCCTGATTTCATGCTCTGCATCCCCGATTTCTTGACGTACATTAAGGCTCTCGGAGTAGTGCAACCGCTGAACGATCTCATCTCCGATCTCCAAGGGGAATACACCTTCATCCAGTCATCCCTGGATCCTTACTTCTTCGACGGCCACTACTGGGCTGTGCCTATCTACGGCATGGATTTCGTCCTCTGGTATCGTAAAGATCTCTTCGAGAAGGCCGGCCTTGATCCCAACAAGCCCCCCAGGACATGGGACGAGCTCTTGGATGTATGTGAGAAGCTCAAGGCGAGCGGCGTGGTGGAGTATCCCATCGCCGTCCCCGGGGCCATCCACATGGCCACCGACCAGTTGATCTACACCTTGATGGTGGTAAACAAGGCCGAACACATCTTCGGAGATGACCCCAACGAGATAATCTTCGATAACCCCCGCACCGTGGAGGCTTACGCGTTCTACAAGAAGCTCTTCGACTATTCCCCGCCGGGCAGCGAGAACTGGAAGTGGGATCAGCCCCGAACGGCGTTCTTCACCGGGCAGGTTGCCATGGTCATGGAGAAGGGACACTACATTAAAGGTTGGGTCGATAACACGGACCTCCCCTTGGAGTACCTGGGCGCTGCTCCCGTGCCGATTCCCGAGGATGGACAGCCCGGGACCATCTATTACTCCAACGGTCTAATGCTCCTCACCGATGATCCACAGAAAAAGGAGGCGTTCGCCACCTTCATCCGATGGCTCTACCAGCCCGAGATCATGAGCCGGCTCCTCCACATGGACCCGGGGTTCTTCCTCCCGGTCACCCAGGAGGTCCTTTACTCGGACGCCTTCTGGAGCGATCCCATCATCAAGGAGAAGACCGCCGCGGTGGTGATCGCCATTGAGTCCTCCAAGTACGGCAAGCTCTTCGGCTTTACCCGCGACACCGTCAACCCCAACGTGGGAGCTATCTCCGCCGGCAACATCCTGGCGTGGACGGCTCAGCAGATCACCGTGGCCGGGCTGAGCCCCGCCGAGGCGGTGGCCAAGGGCGCGGAGAAGATGCGGGAAGC
>MTNL01000222.1 GCA_002010365.1 Candidatus Acetothermia bacterium JdFR-50
CCCGCAAATCGGTGGCCAGCGCCGGCGGAAAGGGCATAAACGTCTCGGTCTTTTTGGCATGTATGGGAGTGGAGACGGTGGCCATGGGGTTCCTGGCCGGCCACACGGGCCAAATCATCCTTCGGGATCTCCTGGAGCGCGGGGTAACGGCGAACTTCGTGTGGATCGAAGGTGAGAATCGAACAAATATCACCATCATCGAGAAAGGAAAGGAATACCATCCGGTCAAGATCCACGAGGAAGGCCCCCGCATCCCCACCCACGCCCAGGAACTCTTCCTCAAGAAGTATCGACGGATGCTAAAGCGGGCGGAGTACGTGGTATTGGCCGGAGCGATTCCGCCCGGGATCCCTGAAACTGTTTACCGGGAGCTCTCCCAGGAGGCCAAGGGTGCGGGGGTGAAGGTGGTGGTCCACGCCGGGCGTCGTCCACTATGGGAGGCCATAAAAACCGGTCCCTTCTTCGTCAAACCCGACGTGCGAGAAGAGCTTGTGGTGGGGAATATGCCCGTGCGAACCGAGCAGGAAATCATCGCCGCCGGGAAAAAGGCTATGGAATATGGATGTCATGCGTGTCTCATTTCTCATCATGTAACAGGGGACATCCTCATTACGCCAGAGGGCATCTGGGAATACGAGGCAGAAGTCCCTCTCACCAAATTTAAGAACCTAGTGGGAGCGGATGACGCATTGGTGGGTGGGGTGCTTTACCGGTTGACCCATGGGGATGAGCTACTAGAGGCGGTGAAGTTCGGGATGGCGGCGGCGGTGGCCTCCGCTGAGATCGAGCCCAAACTCTGTCTTGCCCCGGCCGTGATCGAACACGAGATGCGTACGGTGGAGGTCCGGCCCAAGGAGGACTTATGAAGGCCCGGGAGCTCATGCGGCGCGATCTCACTTCCGTGGAGCCCGATACGTTAATCCATGAGGCCATCTACCTCATGGAACAGGCTGGCCTTTCCACCCTCCCTGTAGTGGACGAGGAGGGAAAGTTAGTGGGAATCATCACCGAGCACGACCTCATCCACTCCGCCCTCCCCGAATACTTTGAGATGCTCCATTCCATCTCTTTCCTCCCCAACCTGAACCAGATCCAGCGGCGCCTGAAGGAGATGGCGTTCAAGCCGGTCGCGGAATACATGAAGGAGGTCCTTTCAGTCCATTTAGATGATGAGGACCTCCACATCGCCGATCTCCTCATCCGCAAGCGCCTGAAGCAGATCCCGGTAGTGGACGACGAGGGCCACTTGGTGGGGGTCATCCGCCGGATAGATATCCTCTCCCGCCTCATCCGCTGATATGGAGTTCTTCGCCCTGGACCTCGAGACCACGGGGCTCGATCCCCAGAAGGATGAAATCCTGGAGATTGCCTGGGTCCGCTTTGTCGGGGGAAGGCCCCGTGAGCGGTACCAAACCCTAGTGCGGGTGGCCTTCCTCCCCAAAGAGGTAGAGGCCCTTACCGGGATCTCCCCCGAGCAGCTCCGTCGAGCCCCTCCGCTGGAGGAGGTTTTGCCGGGCGTCTTGGAGAAGCTCGGCGGGAAAGTGGTGGTGGCCCACAATGCTCCCTTTGATCGCTCGTTCTTGGAACAGGGTGCGGCCCGCCTCGGTCTCTGTCTCCCCGACATCCACTGGGTGGACACCTTGACGCTCGCGCGGGCGATCTGGCCCGAACGGGAAAGCCATGCCCTCCCGGCCCTAAGGGAAAAGTTAGGGCTTGCCCCGGAAGGTGCCCATCGGGCCCTCCCCGATGCCGAGGCCACCGGGTACCTTTTCCTCGAGGAGCTCACAGCTTTCCCTTACCTTCCGGAACGCATGCAATCGCTTCTTCTCAACTGGATCCCCTCCCAGGCTCGCCAACTTTTCTTTGGGGGAAAAGTTGGAGGGATTCCAGGCACCCCAAAAACCGTCCTGGAGGAGGTCTTCTCCCTTCTGTCGCAAAAGATCCTCGGGTTTCAACTGCGCAAGACCCAGCTCGATTACGCCGTCTGGGTGGAGCGGGCCCTGGAACAGGGAGGGATACACCTCTTGGAGGCCGGACCGGGCACCGGCAAGACTTACGGGTACCTGATTCCCCTGCTGCTTTCCTCGGGAAGACGGACGGTGATATCGACCCGAACCAAAGCTCTGCAAGACCAGCTGTGGAAACGTGATTTACCCACCCTCCGGGATGTGCTGAAGGCCGATGTGGAGGTGGCCCTTCTTAAGGGACGTAACAATTATCTCTGCCTCTGGGCCTTGGAACGGGAACGCGGCCTCTTTTCCAGCCCGATCTTCGAACGGCTGCAACAGTGGGTTTCGCATGCAGAAGTAGTGGAGGTGGGGGATCTCCTTGGGTTGGTGGGCAGGGGGCCGGAAGCTTATGCGCTGGCGGAACGTTTACGCGCCCATCCCCATCGCTGTTTGGCCAAGGACTGCCCCTTCTTCGCCAGGTGTCCTACCCGCCGGGCCCGGCGATTGGCGCAGGAGGCCGAGATCGTGGTGGTGAACCACTCGCTGTTAGTGGCCGATTTCGTCTCGGGCGGCGGGATCCTGGGGGAGTACGATGCCTTGATAGTGGACGAAGCCCATGCCCTCCCTAAGGCCTTCGAAGAGGGGCTCACCAGGTCCATCTCTCCCGACGATATCGCCGCAGTGCTTGAGGAGATGGAATCCCTGCTGTCCCCCGAGCTGGTCCCCCGGAGGGAAATACGCGGGGTATGGGCCGAGCTTCAGCGCTTCAGGAACCGCCTCCGTCGCCTTCTCCCGAACGAGCCGTCGGCGTATACGCACCGCGAGGGCTTGCGGTTCCTTTCCCTTGCCCAAGAGCTCATTTGGCGATTGGTGAGCCTCAAGGAGGCTTTGGAAGAAAGGGGTTCTTCGGCTCCCGCCGAGGTGCGAGGACTGTTGTCCGGGGAGATCGCGATGCTGGAGGAGATCACAGGGATTCTGGAGTACGTGCTATCCGCCGAAGGAGAAGAGATATTCTGGAGCGAGAAGGATCCCAAAATCCAGTTCCACGCCACGCCACTTGATTTCGGAGCAAGACTTGCCGAGGAATTTTGGGATCGCATCCATGCCGCCATCCTCACCTCCGCCACTCTTTCCGTGGGGGGACGCGTGGATTTCCTCGTACGGGAGCTCGGATTAAAGGACGTGATCCATCGGACCTTTCCGGGACAAGCGGAAGCCCTCCGAGGAGGCGTGTTCTGCCTGGAGTTCTTCCCTGGACCGAACGAGGGGGAATTTGTCCGGGCCCTGGCCGATCTCCTCTCCGGCCTGATACAAAGGTTCCGCCGCAAGGTCCTCGTGCTTTTCACCTCCCGAAAGATGTTGCGAGAAGTGCAGGAAATGCTCGGAGACGCACCTATTGTTTCCCAGCTGGATTGGAACGATGCCGTGTGGGCCATTCAAGCTTTCCGTGAGGCGGAACCCCCAGCGATCCTTATGGGCTTGGACAGCCTTTGGGAAGGGGTTGATTTCCCTGGGGAAGAACTCGAGATCCTGGTGGTGCCCCGCCTCCCTTTCCCCAATCCTTCCGACCCCCTCGTCCAAGCGAAGGAGGAACGTCTCCGGACCCAGGGGCTTGAGCCTTTCCGGGCCCTTTACCTCCCACAAGCTGTCCTCAAGCTGGCCCAGGGCATCGGCCGGCTCCTCCGCACTCCCAACGATCGGGGCGCGGTGATCGTGGCCGATCCCCGCATCGTCCTCCGTACCTACGGTGCCATCTTCCGGGCGAAGATCCATTTGCCCGTCAGGGTCACGGGTTCTCTGGAGGAGCTTTTCTTTGCTTTGGAACCGATATTCGAGTAACTTGGCTAGATGTATATTCGATGGTCTAAGTATCTATTGCCCACATGGAAGAAAACGCCGGCGGAGGCCGAGGTCTCCTCGCACCAGTTGATGCTCCGGGCAGGCCTCATCCGCAGGGTGATCCCCGGGATCTACGGGTTCCTCCCCTTCGGCTATCGGGCCCTCAGGAAGGTGGAACGCATCGTGCGCGAGGAGATGGACGCCATCGGTGCCCTGGAGATGAAATTGCCCCCGTTGCTACCCGAGGAGCTCTGGCGCTGGGAGGAATCCAACCCCGGGATGATCAAGTTCGCCGACCACAAGGATCAAGGGCTTGCCCTAGGACTTATCCACGAGGAGATCATTCTCGAGCTTGTGTCCCGGGAGATAAGCTCCTGGCGAGAACTCCCCCTCATCCTATACCAGATCAGCGATAAGTACCGAGGCGAGATCCGCCCCCGCTTTGGGGTTATGCGGGCCCGGAGATTCCTCATGAAGGCTGCTTACAGCTTCCACGCCACGTGGGAGTCGCTGGAGAAGGTCTATCGCGATATATACCGAGCCTATTCCCGGGTCTTCACCCGCTGTGGCCTGGTGTGTGTGGTCGCGGAGGCTCCCCCGATGGTCATGGGCGAGAGCGTCTCCCACGAGTTCATAACTATCGCGGACACGGGGGAGGACGAGATCGCGCTGTGTCCTTCCTGCGGGTACGCGGCCAACTCCCAAATCGCCCATACCCA
>MTNL01000221.1 GCA_002010365.1 Candidatus Acetothermia bacterium JdFR-50
ACCTTGGGATCGTAACCCCCCTTATAGTGGGTGGCGTGATCATCCGGTTCCTATTCGACAAGCACGCCGGGATGGTGCCCCGGATCCTCGGGGCCATGGGTGCCCCGGCTCCCTGGTCCGCGGGATGGGTTGCGTACCCTGAGACGGCCCTCTTCTCCCTCATCATCGGCTCCGTCTGGCTCTGGACCGGGTTCAGCATGGTGCTGCACTCGGCCGGCCTTTCCACCATCGACCGGGAGCTATATGAGGCTGCCCAGATAGACGGCGCCTCAGAGTGGGCCCAGTTTTGCCACATAACCCTGCCGCTTTTGCGACCGGTGACCCTGGTGGTGGCAGCGATGACGTTCCTGTGGGAACTGAAGATCTTCGACATCGTATACGTGGCCACCATGGGGGGTCCGGGTGGGGCCTCCAACGTATTAGCCCTGGAGATGTACTTCTCCGCCTTCCGGGAGCTCGACCCTTACCGGGCCTCGGCCATCGCCACCCTCATCACTCTCTTCAGCCTCCCCGTGGGTTACTGGTTCGCCAGGCGGCGACTCGGGAGGTAGGGTATGCGCGTGAGGAACTTCTGGGCCAAGCTCATCGCCATCGTTGCTGCTTTGATGTGGGCTCTTCCCTTCATCGGCGTCCTGATGACCGCCCTCCGACCTTCGCGGGAAGTGCTATACGGGTGGTGGAACCCGCCGTTCCATCTCTCGGTCGACAACTTCATCGCAGCCTGGACCCACCCTACCGCCGCGCTGGGGGTGGGCCTCAGAAATTCCCTTCAAGTCGCTTTGGGTGCCACCCTCCTTCCCACCTTCGTGGCCTCGCTCATGGCCTACGGGCTGGGGCGGATGCGGTTCCGGGGGAGAGGGCCGCTTCTCATGCTGATCGGGCTGCTCCTGGCCCTGCCGCAGCAGATGATCGCCTGGCCCCTTTTCCGCCAGATGCATGCCCTGGGGCTCCTGAATAGCCTCGCGGGGCTCGTCCTCGCCCACAGCGCCTGGGGCCTCCCCTGGATGGTGTTTTTCCTGCGGGGCTACATCGAGACCCTGCCCGTGGAGTTGGAGGAGGCGGCACGGATCGATGGAGCCGGCCGGCTCAAGACATTCCTTTATGTGATCTTTCCCCTGATGTTTCCTGCCCTGGCGTCGGTGATGGTGCTTCAGTTCACCTGGGTATGGAACGATTTCTTCATGGCCTTGATCCTCATCTTCGATCCCAACAAGATGGTGATCACGCAACAGATCCCCCTTCTTCGGGGCCAATACCACGTGGATTGGGGACTCTTGAGCGCGGGGACCCTCATCACCATGTCGGTACCCCTTTTGGTTTTCATCTTCTTACAACGCTACTTCGTGCGTGGCCTGATAGGAGGCGCGGTCAAATAAAGTTCGCTTCAGCGGATATGAGGAGGCAAGATGATCGAACGTTACGCGGAAGTTGCAGGGGAAAAGGCTATCACCGAGATCGTTGCCTTGGCCCAAGACCTTCAGGACCTAAGGATCCTGCACGTTAACTCCACCTATCACGGCGGCGGGGTGGCGGGGATGCTCCGGAGCCTCGTGCCACTGATGGACGCCGTAGGCCTTGAGGCCCACTGGACGTTGCTTTTCGGGGATCCCCTGGTCTTCGCCACCACCAAGGCCCTCCACAACGCCCTTCAGGGAGAAGAGGCGGAGCTGGACGAGGTGGGCCTGAAGGCGTACCTGGAGACGAACCGTTTCTTCGCCGCCTATGCCCCCATCTCCCATGATGTAGTTATAATCCACGACCCTCAGCCCCTTCCCTCCATCACGTTCCGGCGCAAACGGGAGCTGTGGATCTGGCGGTGCCACATCGACCTCTCGTCCCCTAATGAACAGGTATGGCGACTTCTTAAACCCTATATTCTGCGCTACGACGCTGCGGTGGTCTCCGCGGAGGGCTTCCGCCGGGCAGGCCTTCCTCGCCTCACGACGGTCATCCCTCCGGCCATCGACCCCTTCTCCCCCATAAACCGCGAGCTCTCACCGGAGGAGATCGAGGCTAAGCTTTCCCAGTACGGGATCCCTCTGGACAAACCTCTCCTGGTTCAAGTCTCCCGGTTCGACAAGTGGAAGGATCCCTTAGGGGTCCTGGAGGTGTACCGGCGGGTGCGGGAACGGGCCGACTGCCGCTTGGTAATGTTGGGGAATATGGCGGGGGACGATCCCGAGGGGCCGGAAATCTTCGCCCGGGTAGAGGAGCGAGCGAGGTCTTTGCCCGACGTGCACCTCGTCACCGAGACCGATGAGTTATTGGTCAACGCCCTCCAGCGGGCCGCGGCGGTGGTACTCCAGCTCTCGATTCGGGAAGGGTTTGGCCTCACGGTGTCGGAAGCCTTGTGGAAGGGGACCCCGGTGGTGGCCACGGCGGTGGGGGGGATCCCCCTCCAAATCCGCGACGGGGAGAACGGGTTTTTGGTGGGCTCCCGCGATTACGCCGCCGCCGCCGATCGGATCCTCTCCCTCCTGCATGACCCCCGACTCCGGGACCGCATGGGGGAGGCCGGCCGCGAACACGTGCGGCGGAACTTCCTCATCACCCGGCTCCTCCGGGATTGGCTCGAGCTCCTCCGGGAGTTCTTCTGAGCGCCGGGTAGAATTCGGTTAGGTCGGGATGCTCCGGAAAAAAAAGAAGGTGAAGCTTTCCCTCGATATTTGGAGGACCATCGAGGGACACCTCGGGGAACTCGGGGCCTCCTCTGTGGAGGAGTATGTAGAGGCGACGATACGGGAGGACCTGCGGGAGAAGGGAATCCTGCCCGCCTACACTCCGGAGGAGGAGCGAGAGGTGGAGCGCCGCCTCCGGGAGCTGGGCTATTTGGACTGAGACTCCTCGGGATCGAGGGCCCAAGGCCCCTCTCGAAGGGAGGGAGGAGGCCCCAAGATCTCCGCCAGGATCAGGGCGGCCTTGGGCCTCTCTCTCAAAACCCTGCGCAGGTACTCTAGGATCTCCTCCCGTTTATCAGGAGGTTTCATGTGAGGGCCTCGCCTTCACCGCCCGCCTTGGCCTCGGGGGGAATCTCCTCGCCAGCGATGGACTCCCGCATTCTCGTGTCGGCCTGGATGTTCTTGAGCCGGTAGTAGTCCATGATCCCCAACTGACCCTTCCGGAACGCATCGGCGATGGCCTTGGGGATCTCGGCCTCGGCCTCGATCACCGCCGCCCTCCGCTCCCACACCAGGGCCTTCATCTCCTGCTCCCGGGCGATGGCCATGGCCCGGCGCTCCTCGGCCTTGGCCCGGGCCACCTTGAGGTCAGCCTCGGCCTGATCCGCTTGGAGCTGGGCCCCAATGTTCTTGCCCACGTCCACGTCAGCTATGTCGATGGAGAGGATCTCGAAGGCCGTCCCCGCGTCCAGCCCCTTCTCCAGAACCCGTTTGGAGATGGCGTCGGGGTTCTCCAGCACCTCCTTGTGGGAGTCGGCCGAGCCGATAGCGGACACGATCCCTTCCCCTACCCGGGCGATCACCGTCTCCTCGGTGGCGCCGCCCACCAGGCGCTCCAGGTTCGCCCGAACCGTGACCTTGGCGATGGCGAAGAGCTGGATCCCATCCTTGGCCACGGCCCCGATCTTCGGGGTCTCGATCACCCGGGGGTTGACGGACATGGCCACCGCGTCGTAGACGTCGCGGCCCGCGAGATCGATGGCCGCGGCCCGCTTGAAGTCCAGGGGGATCCCGGCCTTGTCGGCCGAGATCAGCGCCCGCACCACCCGCTCCACGTTACCCCCGGCGAGGTAGTGGGCCTCCAGATCCGAAACCGAGAGCTTTAAGCCGGCCTTCCACGCCGCAATCATCGGTCCCACCACCCGGTGGGGGTTCACCTTCCGCAGGCGCATCCCGATGAAGGTCATCGGCCCCACCGGCACCCCGGCGGCGATGGCCGAGATCCAGAGCCCCACCGGCACGAAGTAGAAGAACACCCACACGACCAACAGAACAACAACGGCGATCACGATCGGCCCAATCATCCGCGTTCACCTCCCGCTCTGCGCACCACGAACCGTATCCCCTCGGCACGGGTGACCACAATCTCCGTGCCCCTGGGCAGATACCCTTCCTCGCTCACCACGTCCACGATCCTCCCCGAGAACTCCCCCTTCCCCACCGGCCGAAGGTCCGTCAACGCCACCCCGCGTTTGCCCACCCACTCCGCCCGGGGCTCGGTCCGCAGGGCCCCGGAATCGATGGCGCTCTTGAGCAGCACCCCGCCGAAGCGGAGCCGGGTCTTGGGGAGGAAAGTGATGAGGAGGATGAGCCCCAGGAGGGCGGCGAGGAGGCCCACGGAGACCGTGGCGATGGCTCGCAAGACTTGGGCCGGCTCGGTGAGGGGACCCACCATGGCGCTATAGAACCCAAAGCCGATGAGTGCCAGTCCCACGATCCCCACGGCCCCGAAATCCACGGCGGTGAAGACGAAGATCTCCAAAAATACCAGGATCAACCCAGCGATGAAGAACCCCAGCGACTCCCAGCCAGCCAACCCCACGGTGA
>MTNL01000060.1 GCA_002010365.1 Candidatus Acetothermia bacterium JdFR-50
ATCTTCTGGATCTTCTTTCTGATCGCCGCGTTGCAGCCGTATCTTCAGCGGCGGTACTTGGAGTCACAGCGCCAGGGATTGATCGCCCGGATCGAGAAAAAGCGCGGCTCCCGGGTGATCCTCCTCGTGCACCGACAGGAGACCATGGGGCTTTTGGGCTTCCCCATCATGCGCTACATCAACATCGAGGACTCCGAGGAGGTCATCCGGGCCATCCACCTCACCGATGAGGAGGTGCCCCTGGATCTGGTCCTCCACACCCCGGGAGGACTGTCGCTGGCGGCCCTCCAGATCGCCTGGGCCCTGAAGCGCCATCCGGCGAAGGTCACGGTGTTCGTGCCCCACTACGCCATGTCCGGGGGGACCCTGATCGCGTTGGCCGCCGACGAGATCGTGATGTGCGAGCACGCCGTGCTGGGACCGGTGGATCCCCAGCTCGGCCAGTACCCCGCTCCCTCCATCCTGCGGCTGGTGAAGCGAAAACCCGTGGAGCGGATCGACGACGAGACCCTGATCCTGGCCGACATCGCCGAAAAGGCGGTCAACCAGATGCGGGAAGCGGTTAAGGAGCTCCTGGTGGATAAGTTCCCCGCCGAAAAGGCCGACGAGATCGCACGGATGCTCACCGAGGGTCGCTGGACCCACGACCACCCCATAACCTACGAGGACGCGAAGGCCATGGGCCTTCCCGTATCCAACGAGATGCCGGAGGAGATCCTCCAGCTCATGTCCCTCTACAAACAGCCGGTACGGACCACCCCCACGGTGGAGTACCTCCCGGTGCCCCACCGGACACCGGGCCGGGCGGAACGTCCTTAATCGCCGGGGAGGAGGCCCTGGAACTCCTCGGGCAGGATTTGGAGGATCTGGGGGAAGTTCTCGGCTAGAAAACGGCCGAGCTGAGAAGCGTTTATCGCCCCCGCGGCCTCGGGGAAGTAACGGAGTACGCCGGTGAGGGCGGCCCCGGCTACCACACCTCCCACCAAAAGCCCCAGGGCGGCGCCCCCGAGGTAATCTATCCACCCCAGGGATGCCCAATGGAGGAGCTTGTACAGCACGCGGCCCAACACCACCGCGGCGACGAAGACGATGATGAAGATGGCGATGAACGCGATTACGCCCGCGATTTTTTCGTCCAGGGGGATGAGACCCGCCAGCTCCTTGGAATAGGCTCCGGCCAGGGCCACACCGGCTATCAGCCCTCCCAGGCCGAAGACCGTCCGGACCAAACCATAGCGTATCCCCCAAACGAGGGTGATGAACAACCAAATGCCGATCCCGATATCGATCCACATACCAGCCCCTTTCGCCCCTAGGTTACGGGGCGGGGTTTTGCCCCGCAAGGGAAATCGAAGAAAATGGTGCCAAATCCAAGGAGGTAAGTTATGCACGAGGCCAAGAAAGGGTTCCTCTTCCGGTACCTGTCCGCCCTCAGTCCCTCAGGGTTCGAGGAAGAGGCCGCTAGAGTCTGGAGAGAGGAAGCCCAGACCTTCGCCGAAAGGGTCTGGGTGGATCTACACGGAAACTCCTTCGCGGTCCTGAACGAAGGTGCCGAGCCCAGGATCATGCTGGCCGGGCATACCGACGAAATCGGCTTCATGATCACCCACATCGACGACAAAGGCTATCTTTACTTCCGCAATATCGGGGGCTGGGATCCCCAGATCCTTCCGGGACAACGGGTGTGGATCAAAGGCAAAAACGGGAAGGTCCTCGGGGTAATAGGAAGAAAGCCCATCCATCTCCTCCAGGAAGAGGAGCGGAAGAAGGCCGTCCGGATTGAGGATCTTTGGATCGATATCGGTGCCAAGGACAAAGAGGAGGCGAAAAAGCGCGTGTCCATCGGGGATCCCGCGGTTCTCGCCTATGATCCCGAGGCGTTGGGGGGCGATCTCGTTGTCTCCCGGGGCATCGACGACAAAATCGGGGCCTTCGTGGTGCTCGAGGCCCTACGCATCCTCGCGGACCTCTCGCCCAAAGGAGCGGTCTACGCCGTGGCCACGGTGCAGGAGGAGCTGGGGCTGCGGGGGGCTCGGACCAGCGCTTTCGGGATAAACCCGAAGGTGGGGATCGCCGTGGATGTCACGTTCTCCACCGACAACCCCGGTACGGAGCGGGAAAAGAAGAAGTTCGGGGAGATCAAACTCGGTGAGGGCCCGGCCATCGCCCGGGGGGCCAACGTTAACCCAAAGCTCTTCGAGCTCTTGGTGGAGACAGCGGAGAGCGAGAAGATCCCTTACCAGATCGAGGCGGCACCGGGGGCCACCGGGACCGATGCCAACGCCATGCAGCTGACCCGAGCGGGGGTGGCCACGGCCTTGGTATCGATCCCCAACCGCTACATGCACTCGCCCTGTGAGCTCGTGTCCCTACGGGATCTGGAGAACGCGGCCAAGCTCATCGCCTATACCGTGGCGCGGATCGATGCCGATACCGACTTACTGCCGAACTGAGCCCAAAAGGAAAAGGAGGGCCACGAACACTATCGGGAGGAGCGTGACCGGGCTGGTCCTCGGGGGATTGCCGACGCGGATCAAGCGGTAATCCCGCAATCCTTCTCGGTTAAGGGTCACCAAACCCACCGCTTGGGCTCGATGCCCGGCTTGCACGATGGGAACATGGCCCGCCCAAACGGGTTCCTCCAAAAACAGATGGTCATGGCCGAGGACGAGGAGGGCGCATTCGGGCACCGATAAGGCCAGCGCCACCGCATCCGCGAGCTCCATATGGGCCACGATGATCAGGAGATCGTGTTCCGGTGCTTTTCCCAACGCTTCTTGAGCCGCAGCGATCGGGTCCAGAACTCGGGCTTTAGGCCACAACGGATACGGGAAGTAGACGGCACGCTTGGGGCCAAGGAATCCCAGAATGAGGATCCTAAGCCCGTTCCGCTGCACCGAAATCCACGGGACGACCCCGGGGATCCCCCGGATATTGGTGCCGAGGACGGCGAAATCGAGGGTTCGGATGAGCTCTACCAAGGAGGGACCGAGGTAAGCATCGTGATTGCCCAACACCTTGGCATCGTAGCCCACCCGCTCCATCCACCGGGCGATCTCCTCGGCCGCGGGGAAATCGGTGAGCCGGTAAAGATCCTCCCACGTGTCGCCGGCATCGAGGACGAGGTCGGCCTTCAGGAGATAGGGTTCCAGGAGCTCGAGGTTTTCCAAGGCCACGTGGAGGTCATTGGTGAAAGCGATGGTGAGTTCCCAACCGAGAACAGGGAAACTGGAAACCGCAAGTACCGCTAGAAATAAAAACCGCACCAAAGCGAGAGCTCACCTCCCCGGATCATCCCCCCCAACCAGGCCGGCGATAGCCGCAGCCGGAGCCCCAAAAAGGTCTCTCCCCCCAACGCGCCGAAGACGGAGCCCTGTGACGAGAGGGGGATCTCCCAGCACAACACGGCGCGAGGGGGCGCCCATATCAGGCCGAGGAGGATCGGCCCCAGGGCACGCCCGAGGCCCAGCCGGGGAGGAGGAAGATCCGCCCACAGGAAGGTGGGGCCGGACAGGACTTGGAACCTGAAGGCCGGCATGGTCTCGCCCCCGAAGGAAATTCCCACCGGCCCGAGGGGAAGGAAGACATATGGGGCGGGGCCCAGGACCACCTCCCCGGTCCATCCCATGGCCGCGGCGAGGTCCCCGAACGCGAACAGCGTCGTAACGAGGATCAACGCTTCACCCATTCCCTCTGTCCTCCCTCACCTCCAACTTCCCACGCCCGAAGTCCACTACCCCCTCCGGGACCCCTTCTCTTGCGGGCCTCGGGGCTCTTCCGGGCGAGATGTCGGGCTGGTTCCACGGCTTCGCTAAGGGGTTCTCCGAAGCCATGATCAGGTGGAGGGCACGAACCACCGGGTCCAGGAGCGGCGGAACGCCCCCAGCTCTTCCACCAGTACCTGGGCGAGTTTCCGGGGATCGTGTTTTACGGTGGCCTTCCCCTCAAGTTCCACCACCGAAAGGAGCGGCGCCCGGATCACCCGGAGGTCGAAGTCCCTCGCCCCCCGCAGATCATCCCGCACCGGCTCGCTCCCCTCTTCCCGATAGCGCTCGAGGACCTCGGGGGGTGGCGGTTCGGTGTTCACCACCACGGCGTGGAACCTCCCCAGATCCACGTATTCGGAGAGAACGCGCAGGTGATCCGAGGCGGAGAACCCGTCCGTCTCCCCGGGTTGGGTCATCAGGTTCATCACCACCACTTTCTCCGCCGGGGAAGCGGCTATGGCCTCGGCCACGCCGTCGACCAGGAGGTTGGGTATCACGCTGGTGAAGAGGCTTCCGGGGCCGAGGACGATGAGGTCCGCCTCCTCGATGGCCTTGAGGACGGGGGGGTAAGCCTTGGCCGGGCGGGACAGCCGCACCCGGATCACCCTCCGGGGGTCTTCGGCCAAAGCCGCCTCCCCCACCACCTCATCCCCATCCTCCATCTCCCCCACCAGCTGCACCCGATCCAGCGTGGCGGGCAGGACCTGTCCCCTTACC
>MTNL01000029.1 GCA_002010365.1 Candidatus Acetothermia bacterium JdFR-50
CTTGGAAAGGGGGTCTTGATCCACTTTGGCGATGTCCTTCAACTCTTCCGCCACTCTCGCCAGCAGCTCCCGTCCTTTATCCAAGTGTATGATCTGCCGGCCTTTGAAAAAGACCGTTACCCGCACCTTGCTGCCCTCTTTAAGGAACTCCCGGATCCGATCAAGTTTTGTCTGGAAATCATGTGCGCCGGTTTGGATCGTGAACTTCACTTCTTTCAGCTTAGCAGGCTTCTTCTGTTTCTTCTCGCGTTTTTCCAATTGATAAAGGTATTTGCCGTAGTCGACGATTTTACATACCACCGGATTGTGCTCCGGCGCAACCTCTACCAAATCCAGCCCTCGTTCCTGAGCCAGATCCAGTGCCCGCTCTAATGGCACAACCCCCAGGTTCCTTCCGTTTTCATCGATGAGGAGGACCTCTCGGGCCCGAATCTCTTCGTTCACGCGAAACCTCTTCTTGATACCACCAACCCCCTTTCCGTTGGAATTTTAGCCGCGAACGCGGCTTTAAGCCACGCTAGCGATAGATCCCGTGGTCACGGATAAACCTGTCCACCGCTTCGGGAACCAATCCTTCCACCGGCAGGCCGGCACGATACCGGCGCCGGATCTCCGAGGAAGAAATCTCCACCGGTTCCATCCGGATTAGATAAATCTCCGCTCTATCCAGCGGCGGACGGCGCAAAGCCACAGGATCTATTCCCCGTCGAGGCGCAATTATAAAGGGACAAAGCCTGAGAAGCTCGGGGAAATCTTTCCAGGAAGGGAGTCCCAGAAAAGCGTCTGCCCCAATGATATACGCGACCCCATGCGGATAGATCTGGGCCATTTCGCGCACGGTATCCACCGTATAAGCCGGGCCATAGGTATCCATCTCGATCCGGGAAACCTCGAACTTCGGCCAATCGGCGATGGCCAATTCCACCATCCGGAAACGCAATTCGGCCGGTACGTCTACCTCCTTGTGAGGCGGGTTGGCGGTGGGGATGAAAATGACCCGCTCCAACTGAAATTGCCGTAAAGCCTCCTCCGCCACCTTGAGATGCCCCACATGTATGGGGTTGAACGCTCCCCCGAAAAGCCCCACCTTACCCTTCAAGCTCAAATTCCACCTCTATGTTCCCGATGCGGATCGGCTCGCCTTGCCAGCCGGCTCGCCGCAGGGCACGGAAGACCCCGCGGCGCTCAAGTTCTTCCTCGAGGTATGCCCGGGCATCCTCAGTGGAGAGGTCCAGCCTTCCCAATCGCTCGATCTCCCTTCCCTCCACCACCCATATCCCGTCCTCGCGGGACACCCGAAATCCCTTCCGGGGCACGAGCTTCCAGGTCCGCGTCGCCGGCGCTGCCTTAGGGATCTCTTTGGCCACTTCCTCAAGCTTCCGCACCAAAAGGTGAAGGAGTTCCCGGACGCCCTCTCCGGTGACCACGGAGATGGGATGGATCTCCACCCCCGCAGCCCGGAAGCGCGATATCCGGCGGGCGACCTCGTCCCGGGACAAAAGATCTACTTTGTTACCCGCCACTACCTCTGGCTTCCCCCGGAGTTCATCCCAGGCCTCAAGTTCTCGGCGAACGGCGCGGTAGTCCTCCAGGGGATCGCGGCCCTCCACTCCCGCCAGATCCACCATGTGCAAAAGCACCCGGGCTCGAGTGGCATGGCGCAAAAACCGGTCTCCCAGACCTTTTCCTTCGTGGGCTCCCTCCACCAGGCCGGGGAGATCGGCGAGCACAAAGCTTTTGCCGTCCACTTCCACCACTCCCAGGTGGGGTTCGAGGGTCGTGAAGGGGTATGGGGCCACCTTGACCTTTTTGCGGGAGACCCGGGAGAGGAAGGAGGACTTTCCCACGTTAGGGAAGCCCACGAGCCCCACATCCGCCAACAGCCGGAGTTCCAGTTTCAGCCATCGCTTCTCCCCCGGTTCCCCCAATTCCCGGATCTTGGGACCCTTCCATCGGTTGGAGACGAACGCACTATTTCCCCGCCCGCCCTTCCCGCCGTGGGCGACCACAACCTTCATGCCTTCCTCACAAAGATCGGCAAGGACCGCCCCGGTGTATAAATCCCGGACCACTGTCCCCACCGGCACGGGGATCACTAAGTCCTTGCCGCGCTTCCCTTGGCGCCTGTTGGGGCCGCCCGACCCCCCGTCCTCTGCCTTGAAATGGACCTGATGGGAGAAGTGAAGGAGGGTATTCATGGAACGGGTGGCTTCGAGGATCACATCGCCCCCATCGCCCCCATGTCCCCCGTCCGGCGTCCCCAAGGGATTGTATTTCGTGCGATGGAAACTTATGAGCCCGTCGCCTCCCTGCCCCCCGGCGACGTGGATCTTCGCCTCATCTATCCACACTAGGCTTTTTGACCCTCCTCCACGGGGATCACGTTCACATAGCGGCGCCTGCGGCCGGCGAACTCCACATACCCCTTTACTTTGGCATATAGGGTGAAGTCCCGCCCCATACCCACGTTCTTTCCGGGCCAGAAACGGGTTCCCCGCTGCCGCACGATGATGCAACCGGGCCAGACGAGTTCGCCACCGAACCGCTTAATACCCAGGCGCTTCCCCGGGGAATCCCGCGTGTTTTGCGTGGAGCCCTGGCTGGATTTGTGGGCCATAGAATCACCTCCTTGGTCAATTTAGACCTTGACGTCCAACCCCACTTCTCGGACCACGATGCTCCCGGGCCGATCCCGCTCCAAGGCCCTCAAGCCCAGAAGCATCGTTTCCAAGATGGCATCCAGTTCCCGATCCAAGAACGGATCGGAACGGTCCACGGTATAGGAGAGGCCATCTTCAGCACGGCTCGCGACCGGGGAGAGGTGCAGATAATAGCGCATCCCAAGGAGCGGCGCCTCCACCAATGCCATAGCGGCTAAGCCCTCCGCGCCCTCATTTCCCTTCAGGGAAACGGCACGAATCCTCCCCTCCTCGTCCCGCTCGATGCGCACCTCCACCATGATCACGCCCTCTCGATCGCGACGATGCGCGTGCGCATGAAGGGCTGGCGATGACCCCTCAGGCGCCGATATCCCTTCTTGGGGCGGAAGCGTTGGACGAGCACCTTGGGGCGTTTCCCCACCGCTTCCACCTCGCCCACAACCCGTACTTTCTCCAGATAGGGCTGGCCTATCTGGATCCCTTCCCCATTGCGCAAAAGCAAGACCCGGTCGAAGACCACCGTCTCCCCGGGTTGCACCCCCCGGATGAGCTCGTGCTCCAGGATCGTGCCTTCCTCGACCTTGTATTGGTGCCCCTGTATCTCTACGATGGCGTACATGGACGACCTCCTCTGGATTCTATCCCTCTCGGTATCTTCGGACAACGTCTCCTTCAGCGGATCTTAGTTCCCGGCTGAACCTCACGATCGGGCGTGAGTACCGCCAACCTATTATCGGCGGCCGCCAGGATCATGCATTCCGACCTAACTCCACGAATGGTGGCCGGCTTCAAATTTGCCACCACCGCCACCAATTTCCCCTTTAACTCCTCGGGGGTATAGTGACGCTTGATCCCGGCCACCGCTTGGGCCCTGCGATCGCCGAGGTCCAAGATGAGCTTGTAAAGTTTATCCGCGCCCGGGATCTCTTCCACGGCGACAATGCGCCCCACCACGAGGTCGAGCCTCTGGAATTCCTCTAAACTTATCAAGCCTTCCTCCTTTAGCTCCTGATATCGCCGCTTGAGGTCTTCCACGTCCACATGTTCCAAGGGAGGGGTCGGCTTGCGTACAAGCTCCATGCCCTCCACTCCCTGTAACGCCTCGGCGAGACTATGGGGTCCCAGGCCCATGGTCCCGTGAACCGCGGCGGCGAAAGAGGGAACGAAGGGCTCGAGGAGAATCGAGATGGCTTTGACCAAATGCATTGCTGAGGCTACCGCTTCCTCATCCTTCGTCTGCCAAGGGGCCTTGTGCTGGAAATATTCGTTTCCGAAAACGGAAAGTCCCGCGATTTCCCGCAGGGCCGAGGCCAAGGATCCTTCCTCCATGAATCCCACCGCCCGCTCATACACCCTGTGGATTTCGTTCCGGACAACGCCCTCGGTAGGGACCTCTGGGACCCTCCCCTCGAACCGGGACCAAACGAAGGAGAGCACCCGGTGGACGAAGTTGGCGATGTTATTCACGAAGATCGCATTTATCGTGCGGTCGAAATCCTCCCAGGAGAAGTTCACATCCGCGGTCTCTGGACGGTTGTAAAGGAGGTAGAAACGCCAGTATACGGGAGGCAAAAGCTCCAAGGCCTCGTCGGCATAGATCCCCACCCTCCTGGTCTTGGAGAAGGCTTCACCGCCGATCCAATTGAGGTATTCGGTGGCCGCGATCTGGTCGGGAAGGTGGTAGCCCTGTCCCGAGGCGATAAGCTGGGCGGGAAAGAAGAGGGTATGGAAGGGGATGTTGTCCTTGGCCTGCGTGTACACCTGCCATACCTCGTCCCCGAACCAAAAGTCCTGCC
>MTNL01000250.1 GCA_002010365.1 Candidatus Acetothermia bacterium JdFR-50
TAATCCTTTTTTTCACCGGCGAATCGGGCCGACCGTACTCCCGGGGCCCCGCCCAATGCTTCCACCTCCAACCCCGTATCCTCCGCCAAAGCCGGCAACCCCGTCTCCCTCGCCACCGCTGTGGCCTTGAGGATCGCGTTCTCTTCCAGGGTCTCGCCCACTTCCTCCACATCGGAGAAGTGGATCTCGCGGTAGGTAAGCCACTCGATCCCGGGGATGTCCCCCAGGATCGCAAGGATCTCCTCGATCTTATGGGAGTTTTTGGTGGCGAGGACGACCTTTTTGGTCATCCCCCTTCTACATCGCTACCCCACGCAACGAGAGCTCCGCTGCGAAGTGACAGGCGACGTAGTGATCGGCCCCCAAGTCCATGAACTTCGGGGCCTCTTTGGAACAGATCTCCTTGGCGTAGGAACAGCGGGGGTGGAAGTAGCAGCCAGGGGGCGGGTTTATGGGGCTGGGAACATCCCCCTGCAACAGGATGCGCTCCTTCTTGTAGTCGGGATCGGGAACCGGCACCGCCGAAAGCAACGCCTCGGTGTATGGATGCAAGGGGTGAGTGAAGAGCTCCTCCGTCTCCGCAAGCTCCACGATCTTCCCCAGGTACATCACCGCCACCCTGTCGGAAATATGCTTCACCACTGAAAGGTCGTGGGCGATGAAGAGGTAGGTAAGATGGAACTCGTCCTGGAGGTCCTCGAGGAGGTTCAAAACCTGGGCCTGGATGGATACGTCCAGGGCCGAGACGGGCTCATCACAGACGACGAGTTGGGGGTCCAAGGCCAAAGCCCGGGCGATTCCGATCCGCTGACGCTGGCCACCGGAGAACTCGTGGGGATAGCGGCGCATATGCTCCGGCTTGAGGCCCACCGCCTGGAGGAGTTCCACCACCCTCCGCTCCTTCTCCCTGCCCCGGGCGACCCGGTGGACCACCAAGGGTTCCCCAACGATGTCCCCCACCGTCATCCGGGGGTTAAGGGAAGAGTAAGGGTCCTGGAAAATGATCTGCATCTCCCGACGCAGGGGCTTCATCTCCCGCGGCTTCATCTTCGCGATGTCCACAACCCTTCCGAGCTGCTTGCTGCGGAAGAGGATTTCCCCGGCGGTGGGCTCGATGAGCCGCAGGATCGTGCGCCCGGTGGTGGTCTTTCCACACCCGGACTCCCCCACCAACCCGAGGGTCTCGCCCTCGCGGATGAAGAAGTCCACATTATCCACCGCTTTAACCCATCCCACGATGCGGCGGAAGACCCCCCGGCGCACGGGGAAGTACTTCTTCAACCCTCGCACCTCAAGGAGTACTCCCTCTCGCAAAGTCACCGCTCCCATTCCTCCCTCTTTAAGCATAGAGCCAACAGGCGACGTCATGGTCCGCTACAACCTCCTTAAGGGGCGGCATCTCCTGCTTGCATATGTCCATGGTATGGGGACACCGCGGGTTGAACGGACACCCCGGCGGAGCGTTCAGCGGATCCGGCACCACGCCCTTGATGGGCTCCAAGCGCTTCTTCTTCGTGGCCAACGAGGGAATGGACTTAAGCAACCCTTGGGTATAGGGGTGCTTCGGTTCGTGGAAAATAGGACGCACCTTAGCGTGCTCCACCACCTTGCCCAGGTACATCACCACCACCTCTTCACACATTTCCGCTACCACGCCGAGGTCATGGGTGATCAGCATGATGGCAGCGTGGAATTTCCGCTTCAAATCTTGCATTAGATCCAGCACCTGGGCTTGGATGGTGACGTCCAAGGCGGTGGTGGGCTCGTCAGCGATGAGGAGCGAGGGGTTACAGGAAAGGGCCATGGCGATCATGGCGCGCTGCCGCATACCGCCGGAAAGCTGGTGGGGGTACTCGTCCACCCGCTGTTCGGGTTCCGGAATTCCCACCTGGCGTAACATCTCTATCGCCTTCTGCCGGGCCTCCCGCTTGGAGACCTTCTGATGGAGCATGATCGCTTCCATGATCTGATAGCCGATGGTGAAAACCGGGTTCAGGGAGGTCATGGGTTCCTGGAAGATCATGGCGATCTCTTTCCCTCGAATGGAACGATATTCCTTGCCCTTGGGGTTCAGCTTGTGAAGCTCGACGGTCTTCCCATCCTTATGAAAAAGGATCTCCCCTTCGACGATCTTTCCCGGGGGCATCGGGACAAGCCCCATGATGGAAAGCGCCGTCACCGATTTTCCACATCCCGACTCCCCCACCACGCCCAAAGTTTGCTCTGGCTCGATACTGAAGGAGACCCCATCAACTGCCTTTACAACGCCATCTTCAGTGTAGAAGTAAGTCTTAAGCCCCCTTAGTTCTATTAGAGGCACCCTCGACCTCCTCGATCATGGGATCACGGCCACCAGCAGGCCCAAAAGGAGGAAAAGTGTCCCCAGCACCCCGATGGCTATCTTGCGTGGGTCCTTGGAGGTATCCCTCCCGAACACGGTGGTGGACATGCCACCGCCGAACCCACCTCCCAAGGCCGCGTGCTCCGACATGTGCCAAAGCACGAGGCCTATTAGGGCCGCGCTATCCAAAAAGAAAAGTACCATCAAGAAGGTCTTCATTCCTCCACCACTCTCCGATCTGGCATTATAAAGGACAACTCATTGCCTTCCAACAAAGTCCCACAGCGTTTGCGCCGAAGATTAGTGTGATTTCCCCATTGACCCCACGTTGTGTGTCCGTACGTTTCCAGGGATATGGCAAACGTGGTGGTAGTGGGAGCCCACCTGGGGTATGACTTATCCCGAACCCCATTGGGTGGCGGGGGTACAGTGGGAACTCACCTCATCAGGCATTGGGCTTCCTCGGCGGAATTCGAACTCCTGGTGATAGGTTCGGGCCCCCTGCCCCCGGCCGATGGCATAAGATACGTACAAATCAGATGGCACACCCGAGAAAAAGGGCAGGACCCCAGCGCCCTCTCGGTCAAAGGATACGCCCACTTTTGCGTCCAGTTTGCCCAGAAAGCCACGGAATACCTCCAACGGTTAGCCCGAGATTTCCGGCCGTCCCAAACCTGTATCGTCCACCACGACGTGGCAGAGGCCCCGGATTTCGCACGCCTTAAAGCCCTAGGCTATCGGCAAGTGGGGATCTTCCACGTGGATGTGGTGGACTATGTAGCCCATATCTACCTTCGAAACCTTTTCTCCGCTCCTCAATTAGCAAAATTCCACCGAAACCTGGCCCGTGTCGGGCTCCATCGATTCCTCCCCCGCATCCTCCGCCTGATATTTTCCAAACAGGAAGAATGCGTGCGGCACTGCGATCGGTTAGTAGTCCCTTCCCATCCCATGGCAGAGATCCTCACCCAGTCCTATCCCCAATGGGCTCCGGGAAAAACCATCATCATCCCATGGGGAGCGATCACGGGCCTGGACGACGAAGCCGAGGCCACCCTAAACACCCGCGAACGTTATGGGATCTCGGATTCTGTGCCGGTTCTCATAACACTGAGTCGGATCTCCCCCGAAAAAGGACAGGACCTCCTGCTGCGAGCTCTCCACATATGGGAAAGGAAGGAAGCAACCGAACTGGTTCTCTTCATCTGCGGAGCTCCAGCTTTCATGCACGGCCGCCGCTATTTCTCGCACCTCGTGCGGCTCGCCCGCAAACTCACCTCAGTCAAGGTGTACTTTCCCGGCTACGTCGCGGGGCCGACCAAGACAGCCTTTTTGCACAGCGCTGACCTATATGTATTCCCCTCCAGACACGAATCTTATGGCCTCACTCTGGCGGAAGCCCTCGTGGCAGGTCTGCCCGTTCTCGCCACTGACCACCACGCGGCCCGGGATCTCGTGCGTCCCGAATTCGGCCTGATCGTGGAACCCACTCCCAAAGCTATTTATCGCGGCCTCGTCCGCCTGCTGGGCAACCGGGAAGGACTAAAGGAAATGGGGGCACGGGCCCGGGAATTCGCGGCTTCCCTCAGGTTCGAAAACGCCGCCCGGGAGTTCTCAGATCTAATACGATCCCTCATTTGACCCCCGGTTTTTGGGGAAATGGCGGACGCGGTTTAGAATAGACGGCGTGAAAAAGTTCATCTTCATCACCGGAGGAGTCCTTTCCGGTCTGGGAAAGGGCGTTGTGGCGGCATCGTTGGGCTTTCTCCTCAAGGCCCGCGGTTATAAGGTAACCCTCCAGAAAATCGATCCCTACCTAAACGTGGACGCGGGAACCATGAACCCCTACGAGCACGGCGAGGTTTTCGTCACCGCTGACGGCAAAGAGTGCGACTTGGATATCGGCCGTTACGAGCGGTTCTTGCACCAGGATCTCTCGGCTTCCAACTACCTTACCACAGGACAAGTCTACTGGAACGTGATCCAACGGGAACGTCGAGGGGATTACCTGGGAAAAACGGTCCAGATCATTCCCCACATCACCGAGGAGATAAAGCGCCTCATACGAAAACCTTTGGAAGAAAGCG
>MTNL01000166.1 GCA_002010365.1 Candidatus Acetothermia bacterium JdFR-50
CCAAGTTCCGGGCGCTGCGGCGGGTCACTTTGCCCATCCTCCGGCCCGCCATCTTGGCTTCTCTAGCCCTGGTGATCGTGCGGAGCCTCGCCGCCTTCGCCGTCCCCTCGGTGATAGGGATGCCCGGCCGGGTTTACGTCCTCACCACCTATATCTACCGCCTGATCAGCCTCGGCTTCATGCCGGACTACGGCCGCGCCGCGGCGGTGGGGGTAAGCGTCCTGGTAACCTCCACCGTGTTGGTCTACGTATACCGACGCCTCACCGCCCAAAGCGAACGCTACGTCACCATCTCGGCCCGAGGCTACAAGCCCGCCATCATCGGCCTGGGAAGATGGCGCTATCCCCTGAGCCTGCTCACATCCCTCCTCTTTTTGGTTCTAATCGTGATCCCAATCCTGGTGCTCCTTTACGTCTCCCTGATCCCCTACGTCATGCCCCCCAGCGCCAAAGCCTTCAGCATGGTGACGTTGAAACACTGGAACTACGTGCTACGGGACCCCCTTTCGCTACGGGCCCTGAAAAACAGCGTCTTCCTTGCCTTGGTGGGGGCGAGTTTGGGGATCCTTCTTTCCACCTTCGTCTCCTACATCATCGTCCGGATTAAAACCGCGGGAAGCGCACTCCTGGAAAGCCTCGCCTTCTTCTCCTTCTCCTTCCCTGGGCTCGTCATCGGCATCGGCTTCATGTGGTTCTTCGTGCGCACGCCCCTTTACGCCACCATCTGGGCCCTGCTTATCGGGTACATCGCAACATACCTCCCCTACGGCATCCGCCCCCTCACCAGCACCTTCATCCAGATAAGCGAGGACCTGGAGGAGGCCTCTAAGGTGGCAGGGGCCGGGTTCCTTTACACCTTCCGCCGGGTAGTGATCCCTTTGGCGGTCCCGGGGATCGTGTCCGGTTGGATCCTCATGGCGAGCATGTTCCTGCGGGAGCTGAGTCTATCGGCGGTCCTCTCCCGGCCGGGGACCGAGGTGCTGGCGGTTCAGATCCTGCGCTTCGCCGACGACAGCCTCTGGGGACAAGTTTCAGCCCTGGGGTTCCTGATGATCGCCCTCTCCACCGTGATGGTGACCTTGGCCACGCTGGTGGGGAGAAAGATCGGGAAAGCCCGGAGAACCGGTTGAAGAAGGGGACGCCCCCATGGACGTCCCCTTTCCTTACCTTTTCCCCTGTTCAGCGGCGACCCTTCCCTTGCAGCGCCCTGAGGACTCGGTCGGGCGTGAAGGGGATTCGATACAGGCGCACCCCCACCGCGTCGTAGATGGCGTTGGCAATGGCCGGGGCCGGGCCGTTGATCCCGATCTCCCCGATGGACTTGGCCCCGTAGGGACCGGAGGGCTCGTCGGTGGGGATGAGCACCACCTCAACATCCGGGACGTCCACCGCCGTGGGGATGCGGTAGTCGAAGAGATTGGGGTTGCGCACCCCACCCCGGGGGGAGAAGAGGAGCTCCTCGTACAGGGTGTGGCCGATACCCTGGACGATGGCCCCCTCCAGCTGTCCCTCGGCCAGCGCCGGGTTTATCGGGGTCCCGCAGTCGGCGGCCCCTACGAACTTCACTACCCGCACGATTCCTGTCTCCACGTCCACCGCCACCTCGGCGAAAAAGGCGGCGAAGGGCGGCGGGGACTCCGGGGCCACGAAGGAGGCAGTGGCGATGATGTGCCGTTGCTCCGTAACGTACATGGCCCGGTGTCCCACCTCGGAAAGGGGCACTTTCTTCCCTGTCTCCCGGCTCACGGCTTGCCCGTCCTCGAGATCCAACGCCTCGGGGGTCTCCCCCAGGATGGCCGCCGCCACCTCCAGTATCTGGCGTCGCGCCTCCCGGGCAGCCCGCAGCACCGCACCCCCGGAGACGTAGGTTGTGCTTGAAGCGTAGGCCCCGGTGTCGAAGGGGGTGAAGTCGGTGTCGGAGGAGTAGACGGAGATGGCCTCCACCGGCACTCCCAAGGTCTCGGCGGCGATCTGGGCGAGGATGGTGTCGGAGCCGGTACCCAAGTCGGTGGCCCCCACCAAGAGCCGGAAGGAACCGTCCTCGTTCATGATGATGGTGGCGGCAGCCATATCGATGTCGGTAATCCCCGAGCCCTGCATGGCGATGGCCATCCCCACACCATGGACCCAGTTTCCCTCCCTGATCCTCTTCCCGCGTTTCTCCCTCCAGCCGATGCGCTCGGCACCTTCCCGGATGCACTCCTCCAGGGCGCAGGATTTCACAATTTGGGCTTTCCCCTCCCGGCCCTCCCCGATCTTCTCGAAGATAGGCGAGGTCTCCCCGGCGCGGATGTGGTTCTTCAACCGGAGCTCCAGCGGGTCCATCCCCAGCTTTTCCGCGAGCTCATCCACCGCCACCTCCAGGGCGAAGTAACCCTGGGTGGCACCGTATCCCCGGTACGCCCCGGCCACGGGGAGGTTGGTGTACACCGCCTTCCCGTGGAACCACAGGTGCGGCGCCTTATTGTAGAGAGGGAGGGTCTTGGAGCCCACGTTGGAGAGGACGGTGAGGGAGTGGGTACCGTAGGCCCCGGTGTTGGAGAGCACATCCATCTCGATGGCGTGGATTCTCCCGTCCCTCTTGGCCCCGAGCACCACCCGGACCCTCATGGGGTGGCGGGTGCGGGCGGCCACGAACTCCTCGGCGCGGGTGTACTTCATCACCACCGGCCGCCGGGTCCGGAGCGCGAGCGCCGCGGCCACGTCCTCCAGGATGATCTCCTGCTTCGTGCCGAAGCCCCCGCCGATCCGGGGTTTGATCACCCGGATCCGGGATAGGGGCAGCCCCAGGGCTCGAGCCACGATCCGCCGTACGTGGAATGGGACCTGGGTGGCGGAGCGGATGACGAGGCGGTCTTCCTCGTCGAGGTAGGCAACGACACAGTGGGGCTCCAGGGGCACGTGCTGCACGTAGGGGAACTCACAGGTGGTTTCCACCACCACCTCGGACTCCGAGAAGCCTCGCTCGATGTCGCCCACGTGGATATCGATGGCCGCAGCGATGTTATGCTGGGGGTCGTGGATCCCTCGGGCGTCCTCTTCGTCGTGGATCACCGGGGCCCCGGGGGCGGTGGCCTCCGCGGGATCCAGTACCGCGGGGAGCTCTCGGTACTCCACCTCGATGAGCCTGAGAGCCTCGTCCGCGATCTCCTCTGAGATCGCTGCCACCGCCGCCACCCGGTCTCCCACGAACCGGACCTTGCGGTCGAAGAGGAAGGAGTCGTAGGGCGAGGGCTCGGGCCAGCCCTGGCCCGCGGTGGTGTATGGGATCCGAGGGACGTTCCCGTGGTGGAGGACGCACAGGACTCCGGGAAGCTCCTCGGCCCTCGATGCGTCGATACGCACGATCTCCGCGTGGGCGTGGGGGGAGCGTAGGACCTTTCCCACCACCGCCCCGGGGAGATCCACGTCCAGGGTGAACACCGGCTGCCCGGTGGCGAGGGCGATCCCGTCCACTTTGCGAACGCTCTTCCCTATGGCCTTCATCGCCACACCCCCTGGCGCTTCCACTCCGCCGCCAAAAGCACGGCGTCCACGATCTTTACGTAGCCGGTGCAGCGGCAGAGGTTCCCGGCGATGGCCTCTCGCACCTCGTTTGGGCTCGGGTCTGGATTTCGGGAGAGGAGGTGGTAGGTCACCAGGATCATCCCCGGAGTACAGAACCCACACTGGACCGCTCCCGCCTCCAGGAAGGCCTCCTGGAGGGGGTGCGGGTCCTCCGGGGTCCCGAGTCCCTCCAGGGTGGTAATCCGGTGCCCCTTGGCCTTGGCGGCGAAGGTGAGGCAAGAGCGGACGGGCTTCCCGTCCAAGAGGACGGTGCAGGCCCCGCATTCCCCGGTGCGACACCCCTCCTTCACCGATTTCATCCCCAACCGCCGCAGGAGGTCCAGGAGCATCTCCCCGGGTTTGATCTCCACGTACACCGGCTCCCCGTTCAGTTCGAAGTAGATCTTCATCATCTCCTTCGGACGCGTCATCCGTCACGCGTCACCCGTCACCCCCTTGGCCGCCCTTTCCAAGGCCCGGCGCACGATCACGGGCGCCACGCCCCGACGCCACTCCGCCGAGGCCCTCATGTCGCCGCCCAGCTCCGCCTCTTCCCCCGCCTTCCGAGCCGCCTCGGCCCAGAGCTCCGAGGAGGGGATCTCGCCTGCCAGCAATTCCTCCACTCCGGGGAGGCGCGCTGCCCGGCGGGGGGTGGCGCCCACGGCCACCCGGGCCCAGGCAATCCTCCCCTCCCCGTCCAGACCCAGGCCGCAGGCACAGTTTATGAGGGCGATATCCCCGGCGTTCCGGGCCACCTTCTCGAAGGCGAAAGCGCCATCCCAAGCCGGGAACCGCACCTCGGTGAGGACGGCGCGGCGGAAGATGGCCCGGAATGGGCGCCGGTAGAGCTCCTCGATGGGCGCCCTCTCC
>MTNL01000102.1 GCA_002010365.1 Candidatus Acetothermia bacterium JdFR-50
GGCGGGGAGGGCCTCAGAGGCCCTCCCCGCTCGCATAAAAGAGATGAGCAGAACGCGACAATTGCGGGCTAGACTAGGACCTTACTATCCTTATTTCTTAATCCTTCCCGCCATCCTTTATTACATCGCGTTTTGGGCCATCCCTGCTGCAAGCGGCATTGCCCTCGCGTTCCAAGGCCCACAGGGGTTCACGCTCCGTTATTTTCAGTATGTCCTTCGCGACCCCTATTTCCATCAGGCGTTGATCTACACCTTCGTTTTCCTTGTGATCTCCGTGACGGTGGAGTTCGTGCTGGCATTGGCTGTGGCTCTGTTGATCAATACCGGCTTCAAAGGGGCCTCCCTTTTCCTCTTCATCGCCCTGATACCGATGGTCATGCCGGAGATAAGTTACGGGGCCATCTGGGCCACTGGATATGCCCAGCACGGGTGGCTGAACTCAATCCTCGTCCATATGGGGCTAATGAATCCTCAGAAACCCATGGCTTGGCTTGCCTACGGACAAATCGCTCGCTGGATGACGCTTCTCATCATCGCCGAGGCCTGGCGCGGTCTCCCCAGCGTGATGATCATCCTGCTCGCGGGCTTGCAGGGCATATCCAGGGAGTACGGGGAGGCGGCCAGGATATTCGGGGCTACGAGTTTCCAGACTTTGCGGAAGATCACCTTGCCATTACTCAAACCGAGCATCCAGACAGCTCTCATCCTGCGCGGGATCGGTGCCGTACAGATATTTGTCATCGTAACGGTCATATTTGGCCACCGTAACCTCCCCGTGTTGGTGGAAGAAGCGGTGTATTACTTCCGGGAGCTACACCAAAAGCAGCTTGGGGCCGCGTATGCCCTGATAATCATGGGCATTGTGGTCACGCTAAGCGTACTTTACCTCTGGCTCTCCGGCTCGTTCCGAGGCGAGGAGGGGCGCAGTGAGTAGGCCAGCGGAGCTACCCCGGGTTGCAAGCGTAAATTGGCGAAAGGTCGCGTTTCAGACCATGGTATACCTCGCCGTAGCGGGCATCGTCTGCTTCATTTTGGTGCCCGTGTATTTCCTGTTCATCCTCTCGTTTATGCCGAAGTCAGAAGTTTATTCGTGGCCGTTGCCCCTCTTTCCCAGCCAGTTCACGTTGGATAACTATAAGTTCTTTCTCACCATCAACCCCAAGATCATTCCCTCCATCTGGCGTTCTGTGGAGGTGGCCCTGACCACAATCCTTATTGCCCTCACCATCGGGGGCATGGCGGGTTACGCCTTCGCCCGATTCCGGTTCCGGGGAAAAAACGCCTTGAAGCTCAGCGTGCTTTTCGTGCGCATGTACCCCGGAGTGGCGGTGGCGATCCCGATGGCGGTACTGTTCATGCGGCTGGGGCTATACGATACCCCCTTCCCCATCGCCTTGGCCCTTAACTACGGGGTAGGAAACATCGGTCTCACCATCTGGATCACCGCCAGCATATTCATGGGGATAAACGAGGAGTTGGAGGAGCAGGCGATGGTCTTGGGGCTTTCGCGGGCGGGGGCCTTCCTCCGGATAACTCTGCCCCTGGCCGCCCCCGGATTGGCCGCGGCGGCCATCTACACCTTTATCGGCGCTTGGAACGAGGTGGTGATCGCCACCTTGATGACCCAGTTCAATCCCACTTTGGCAGCGGTGACCTACCATACCGTAGCCGCGGCGGCGGGTTCGCTGCACCTGCAGAGCGCTGGCGGAGCCTTCATGGCCTTCCCCGCTCTGATTTTCACTTTTATCATCAAGCGGTACATCATCCAGATGTGGGGAGGAGTCAGGATTTGAACAGAGGAAGAGCATGGCAGAGGTAAGGCTCGAGAGCGTGAGTAAGCGTTTCGGCAAAAAGGTTTGGGCAGTACGGGACTTCACCCTGCACGTGGAGGACCGCGAGTTCCTCGTGCTCCTTGGACCATCGGGATGCGGAAAAACCACGACCCTACGGATGATAGCTGGGTTGGAACAACCCACGGCAGGGCTCATTTACATCGGTGATCGGCTGGTGAACAACATCCCCCCGCGGGACCGCGACATCTCCATGGTGTTCCAATCATATGCCGTATGGCCCCACATGAAGGTATATGACAACATCGCCTTCGGCTTGCGTTACGGCCGCCGGAAGCGCCGCTATTCCCGTGCCGAAATCGACCGCATTGTGCACGAGGTGGCCCGTTTGGTGCGCATCGAGGAATTGCTCAACCGCTATCCCTCCCAGCTCTCCGGAGGCCAACGCCAGCGGGTCGCCCTGGCCCGGGCGTTGGCGGTCAAGCCCCAGGTGTTCCTATACGACGAGCCCCTATCGAACCTGGATGCCAAGCTCCGCATTCAGATGCGCACCGAGCTCAAGTACATCCACGAGCAGGCAGGAGCCACCTCCATTTATGTGACCCACGACCAGGCGGAGGCCATGAGCATGGCTGACCGGATCATGGTGATGCGGGAGGGACAGGGGGCACAGTTGGGGACTCCCAACGAGATCTACTTCCGTCCCGCCAACCGGTTCGTGGCAGGGTTTATCGGCACCCCGCCCATGAACATGCTGGAGGTGGCCGTCGAGGGGGAAGACGGCGCGATGTATCTCGTCTCGCCTCTGTTCCGCATCCTCTTAGAAGACGAGACAGCTGCTAAGCTCAGGGAAAAGGCCGTAAAGAAGGCGATCTTGGGGATCCGACCCGAGGACGTTGCGGTCACCCTTGAAGGGGGGGATTTCGCGACCGAGGTTTTCGTGGTGGAACCCCAAGGCCCCCAGCAGATTATCTCCTTCAAGTTGGGGGAAAGCCTGATCCTGAAATCACTGGCGGACGCCGATCTACGGGTATCGCCGGGCCAAGAGGTGTGGCTAAGGTTCAATCGTGGACGGCTTCACCTGTTTGACCCCGAGACCGGAACGCGGCTGAACTGATCCCTGCTTCCATGGGACAAAGGAAAAACGGGCGAAAAGGCGTCCGTGTCACCGTGATCCCCCATACCCACTGGGATCGGGAGTGGTACCGGCCATTTCAGGTCTTCCGTGCCCGCCTGGTTGAGTTGCTGGATGGGCTCCTGGGGATCCTTGAAGGGGACGAGCGGTTCTGTCACTTCCACCTGGATGGTCAGGTGGTGATCCTGGATGACTACCTGGAGGCTCGGCCCGAGCGGGAACCCCTCATCCGTGAACTGGTCAGGGAGGGACGCCTGTCCGTGGGCCCCTGGTACGTGCTCCCTGATGAGTTCCTGGTTTCCGGGGAATCCCTCATCCGCAACTTGTTATTCGGTCGAAGGATCGCCGCCCGTTTCGGAGGGAGCTCCCGGGTGGGGTATCTACCGGACCAATTCGGTCACATCGCCCAGATGCCCCAAATCCTGCGACGGTTCGGGATAGAGTACGCGGTCCTGTGGCGGGGCCTTGACTACGAACGGAGTCGGCACAACGAGTTCCGCTGGGTCGCACCGGACGGCTCTTGGGTGTTGGCGATCCACCTTCCACCCCGGGGCTACGGTGGCCTAGCCCTTCCTTCCCGTGACCCCGAGGCCGTTGTTAAAAAGGTGCGTGGACTCCTGGAGTTCTTGGTTCCACGGAGCGTAAGCGGGGAGATCCCGCTCCTTTGCGGGGACGACCACATGCCGCCGGATCCGGGGCTCCCGGACTTTCTGAACCGGCTTTCCGCTGTCTTCCCCGGAATAGAGTTCCGGCTAGGTTCACTCGAAGAATTTTTCGATCGAGTGCGTGCTTCCCTGGATCCCGAGGATCTGGCCGAGGTAACGGGGGAGCTGAATTCCCCTAAGGACACCCGGGTGCTTCAGAGCGTCTATTCGGCCCGCATGCCTCTAAAGCAGCTCAACCTCCGGTGCGAGACCTTGCTCGAGCGGTGGGCCGAGCCCACCTGTGTCTACGCCGCCTGGCTCGGTTACCCTGCCCCTCGGGGGCTCCTGGCCCTGGCCTGGAAGTGGCTGCTGAAAAACCACCCCCATGACTCCATCTGCGGCTGCTCCGTGGACCGGGTGGAACGGGATATGGAGACCCGGTTCACTTGGTCCGAGGAGATCGCGGAAGAATTGATCCGGCGGAATCTTAGGGCGATTTGTCGGGAGATCGACACCTCCGGCATGCTCTCCGAAGGGGAGTGGGCGCTTGTGGCCTTCAATCCCGCCGGGAGCCCAGGCCCACGGTTGGTAGAGGGGGAGTGCCTCCTCCCGCGGGAACTATTGGGGGAAGGGCTGGTGGTCGTCTCCGCAGAGGGCAAGGTGTGCCCGGTGGAGGTCCTCTGGCGGGGGGAAGCGGACCTCAAGGGACCGGAGCTTCTGGACGAAGGCGTTCCACCGGAGTCCGCGCGGGCCTGGGTACGGTTCTCCACCACGGAACTCCCCTCCCACGGCTACGCCGTCTTCCGGTTGCGGCGGGGGAAGGTTCCACAGCCGGAGGA
>MTNL01000004.1 GCA_002010365.1 Candidatus Acetothermia bacterium JdFR-50
AGGTCCCGGCTCACCGTCGGATCGTGGACCGAGGTAACCACCACCCGCAGGGCATAGCTCTCGCCGGCCCGGACACGGGCCGGGACCACGGCCCGGATCTCCATGGTCGCCTCGTCTCCGGGGAGGAGATGGATCTCAGACCGCGAGAGCCGGGCCTCCCAATCGCCGAACCGCTCGAGTTCCACCCGATATACGTCCGGCACGTTGCCGGCGTTGCGCACGAAGAAGCGCCATGTAGTCCCGGCCCCCACCTGGAGCTTCCGGGGCGGCTCCATCCAGGAGACCTCCACATCCCACCGTGGAAGGACCTCCACCGAGGTGAAGGCCGTCGCCTCCACGGCGGGATCCCCGGAGGAAACGGCCCGGAGGGCTATCCGGTATGTGCCAGCCGGGGCTTCCTTGGGGACGGTCAAATTGATGAAAACGTACCCCTGGTCACCGGCACGGACGAGGATGGAATTCGGCCGGGGGAAGAACTCCCATCCCTCGGGCATTTCCACCTCGAGGAGGTACAGGTCGTCCTCCGTTCCCGCGTTCCGGATGGTGAACACGTGGGTGATAATCGCGCCTGGGTCTGCCACCTTGGGCGGGGTCGCTGTGATCTCGACGGCGTAAGAGGCACCCCACGCGGCCAGTCCCGCGGCGATGAGGAAGAGGAGCCCGAACCCTAGGTATTTTCGGCCGCGACACATACACGAGCCATCTTAGGCGGCATGGGCACGAACACGTCCGGAATCAGCAAATCTCCTTTGGGGAGTTCGCGTGGGCGGGTGAGGAACAAGGTACGTAATGTGTATTACTCAGAAGGCATCGGGACCTGGAAGGTGATGCCTCCTTGCACTAGATATTCGCCCCCGAAGTCAATGGTGGTGAACACGTAATAGACTCCCTCGGCGAGGACGCCGCCAGTGGGATCCTCCAAGATCAACGCCCTCTCCTCCCCGGGGAGGGTAGGGAAATCCTCAATGGGAAAGGAAAGAACCGTGTCACCGAATATATCCCGTACCTCCACCGTACCCCGGTTGACGGTATGGGCGTTGCCCGTGTTGGCGTACAGAACGTAGAGCTGCAGGGGATTGACGCCCAGGACTTCCACGGAGCGGATCTCTCCCGCCGGAGAAGCGTCCCAGGGATCCTGGCGGAGGAGCTTCACCGCGTAGGCCACCACTACCCGGGTCCGCCCGAAAGCTTCCCCCCCTCCCTCCTCTTCCGGCGGATACTCGGCCACCAAGAACATGGCCCACCTATCGCCCCTCTCTTCCTCCGGGATCGAGACCTTCACAGACACCCACACCTTCTCCTCGGGCGCGAGGAGCAGGGAGGGGTGGGAGAAAAGCACCCAGGGCGCGCAGGAGCCGGAGAGGGACCCGGGGGGGAAGACCTGGAGCTTCCCCTCCCGGTTGCGCCACCAGTCGTGGAGGGTGATCCGAACCCGGGCGGGACCTTCCCCCACGTTCTCTACCCAAAAGCCGGTGGTGGCCTCCCCCCCCGTGAGGACGGGGAGTTTCAGGGAGAGGGGATAGACGGTGATCTCCGCCCACACCACCGATACCACTAACACCAACACGCATACAAGCAACGAGACTAACCTCGCCATTCCTGCTCCGCTCCAGTGATTACCGCGGAACGGCCCAGACGCGGAGGACAAAGGTAAAGGACTCGGCGGCCGCGCGATCCCCGAGATCGGCCAAATCCACCCGCACCGGGTACGAATGCCCTTCATCTCCTGGGTTGCCCGAGAACCCCGGCAGCGGCACATAAGCGGGACACCGGGGGACTGCGATCCAAACCCTCGCGTAGGCCAATTCCACTGGATCGGCGGAGAAGGCAGGGACAGGTTCCGGGGACACATCGTAACAAACCCGCGTCTCATAGGGAACATCGGTGGAGACTTTGACCTGGAGATCCCCCAGGGGGGCGTAACGGTTCCCGGAAATAAAGTTCTGGGTCAACGAGAAATCGCTTAAACCTGTAACACTTACGTCCAGCTGACATAGCTGGAAACTGAGCCGGGGATCAACGAAGTTGGCCGTACTCCACCCCTGACCCACGTTCCAATCCGGTTCCTCGTCGGAAAGCCGGACCATGAACGCGACTTCCCGCCCCAGATCTAAGGCCTGTTGCACCGCCGGGGTCACGTCCACCTCGCACCACCCGACGTCGGGAACGGAGACCGTGGTCCCCCAATATGAAGCCGGTTGTCCGTCCCAGGCGAAGGAGGACTTCCCATCCCATTCCACGGCGTAAATTTCCACCGAGACCGGCAACGGCCAGACGTCCTGGAACTGCAACCGCAGGACGACCCGAACGAAGCAGGAAGGGATCTCTGCCACGGGAAAATGGACATATGATCGCCAAATCCTTTGCCACTTTAAAATCCACAAGGTACGCCACCTTATCCCCACGCGGTGGGGTTGATCCGGCGTGATCCACGTGAAGGCGGACACTCCCGCAGAGGGAAAAGCCCTGATGTAAGCGTCCGCATCGGGATCCACGTCCAAGGTGGTCTGACCCCACACAGCCGTGACCCACAGCGCCAAGACCCAGGCCACGAGAACCGGGAGCCCGACCCTAGAGATCGGCATCCACGATCACCCCTGTCATGCGTGGCGGGAACCCAGTGGGCACCCCCACGAGGACCGGCAGGTACAGGTCACCACAGGGCTCCTGGGCCAGTTCTATCACCGTCCCCATTCCGCCCGCGAGGGAGGAAAAGATCGGTGCGCCGTAAACACTGGGCACGTAGATTTCCCCAGCTCCCTGGGCGGAAAGGATCCCAAATATGGAATCTTCCGGCGGGGACCTCAGTGGTATCCTCGCCATCCCCAGGAACACCAACTCCCCGAGCTCCATCACATCTGCCCCAGGGAGTCCACACACAGCCCACCGCAATACGTCCCCCTCCTCCAACCGCAGGATCACCGGGATAACGTACGTCCCTTCGCGGAGTATATCCGCCCACTCCTCTATGAACCGAGCTTCTTGGGTAAAGGGGAAGAGCAGAGGCGTAGGATCGCCCACCTCCGGGGTGGCGGGATCATCGGAGAAAATCGCGGTCCGTCCACTCACTGCCATAGCATGGGTAGCGACGAAGGGAAGCCGTGGAAATCCCTCCACCACCGCGGTGTATCGCAGCGTAAGTCGCTCACCTGGGACCACGTTAACGAACCGGGCCCTGAGGATGGTCAAATCCCCCAGCGGGAATATCTCGGTACCCTCCGGTTGAAGCGATTGAGGTATGACCCGGAGGGGAGCGGGAACAAGATCCAAGATTTCCACATCCTCCCCCTGGACCGAAGGGGTATAAGTCACTATGAACTCCACTTCACCTCCTGCATCCCCCAGCCGAGGACTGAGGGCGGAAGCAAAAGCCTCTTTAGAGAACACGGATGGAGATGGAAAGAGAGAGCCCGCGCTCCCAACCACCTCCCGCACCGCTGTCACCGCTGGATCTAGGAGGATCTCCGTATCCGGGTCATCGGCTACGAGGGCGATGCCATCTCCGTACACGATCCCCTGCACGAATACCGCTGTCACTTCATTCCCGCCCACAAAGCGGGCGGCAAAGCCCATCCGGGCCGAGCCCCCCGGGGAGAGAGGGGGGAGATCCACGGCCATGGCCGTGATCCTGCCAAGCTCCAAGGGTTCCCAGGGGCCCGTCGTTGCCACGGGGACCAAAGTGGAGGAGAAGATCACGAGAAGATGCAATTCCGTGAACGGTTCGGGCGAGAGGTTATGCACCTCTGCGGTATAGGAGATCAAATCACCGGGATCGAGGAGACCGTCACCATCCAAATCGTGAAAAATCGCCGTCCGCTGTTTCAAGGAGAGCGGTGGGGGTATAGGCCCCTGGGGTACCATACATCCTTCGTTCAGGGCGCCCGCACCTCCAGCGGGCTCTTCTACTCGGAGGGCGGCGGTGACCGCCCCACCGGTGTGAGCGGAAAGCGGAAGGGCCAGGGCCATCAAAAGGATAAGCCCCGACCCGAATACCCTTCGTATGTGCATGGAACCTTAGATGTTGCTTTTCTCCTCCACTACGAAGACGATGGTGAAAGTGATGTTCTCTCCGGCCTCACGGTCACCGAGGTTTTCCGGCTTGAGCTTCACTTCGTAGTTCAAGGTCGTACCGCCAGAACCGATGTTGTTGTTGTCGGTGAAGGTATAAAGTTTGGTGAGAACGTTATAATCGTCTCCGGGATTGTTGCCGAAGCTATTAGGATTTGCGATTTCTTCGTAAGTCAACGTGAAATCGCTAGTGCCATCGTTTAGGATGATGAGATCATCGGCATTGCCGAAGGCGGGATCGACGTTATTGCCGCCTTCCTTAGCGTAATAGCAGCCCCAGAGGATGAAGTCGGTGAGGGCCTTGATCACCACGGTGATGTCCCGCTC
>MTNL01000229.1 GCA_002010365.1 Candidatus Acetothermia bacterium JdFR-50
CCCATCCGATAAGCATCGTCATGGATTCTCTCCTGAGAATTCGGGAATACGGTTACAACATCGCCGAGACTGCCCTCAACGTATCCATCCCCTTGACCCCAGATGACAAGAACGGCTGGCGCTCAGAAGGAGAAGCTTAACGCGAGGTTCCCCTTCAGGAAGAGCCCTTGTTCCGGCCTTTGCCCCGGACGGAACGAAAGTAGGTACCCTCCCTCCAAGTTCAAGCTCCAACCTTCCGATATCTGTAGGCTTTCGGTGCTGAACTTGATTTCCCCTTCCAGATTCCCGGTCCCCAATGTCCAGATGAGCTTAGAACTTACATCCAAGGGTATCTTTCCGAGCCCAAGCGTGGTCCGCTGCAAGGAAAACTCTACCTTTCCCGGCGTGTAGGTAGCCGTAATCCTCGGCTCGAACCCTTCCCAGAAAAGGGGCACGAATGATAGGGAAGCCTTTTTCAGGGATGTTCGGAAGCGGGCATCCTCGGATCCGTAAGGAAGGAAGAGCTCATAATCTCCTGCAGCGCTGAGTTCCAGGCGGAAAAGGGACGGCGCGGTATAGGTGACCCCAGGAGAGAGGGAAACTGTATACGCTACGTCTCCTGTACGGAATACCTCACGACGCGTGAATTCGAACTTCAAGCTCAACCGGCCATTTCCCCCTTCCGCGGAATATCCGAGGTTAGGGGATCCTTTGAGGGAGAACCTGGCTTCGGCCTTGCTCGTGCTCAGCGCGATGTTCAAGCTGGGACGGAATTCCCATTTTCCCCATTTCTTGGGCTCCAGCTTCGGTGTGAACGCGATCGTTCGGCTAAAGCGCCATCCATCGGCCACGAACGGACCGAGGTCCTGGGACCACGATTCCCGCCAGCTGAAAGCTCCCTTGAGGCCCCAGAGGGACAATTCCCCGCCCAGGGAAGCGTTCAAGCTCTCCTTTCCCGTGGGTTCGCCCCCGATCAAATACGGGCGGCGGCCGGAGATGTTCAAGGTGAACGGGCCGAAGGGCCCGAGCACCGTCTGTAGCTCCACCGTGCCCCCGCTTACCGCAGCCCCTCCTTTGAACCCGCCCGAGACCCTGACCGTGGCCTTACGCAGCAGGTCCTTACCGGGGTTCGTCCAAGCGAAGCCGAGGTCGTACCCCATCTCGCTTCGAAGCGACGGTGTGCCGAGACCTTGAATCCTTGGGTAAGCCCGCAGGCTCAAGGTGGGCCCGGGGGACCAAGTGAGGGAGAGGGTTCCTCGGACATTCGTCAAAGGATGAGCGAAGAGATCCCGCATCCCCACCTGTCCCTGAAGGTCCAGAGAAAATCCTTTGCCCTCTTCAGAGAACCTGAAGCCCACCGAATGGGTGTCCCCCGGGGGAGGGCGATCGATGGGCTCGTAGCCCGGTGTGCTGGTACTGATGTACCATGTTAGCTTCCCTCCTTCCAGGCGTTCGCTCCAGTTGAACTGAACCAGAAGGCCCCGGTCGGTATTGCCCTCAGGGGGGATATCCCGGTAGCTATCCGGATCGGTGGGCAGGATACGGCTAACAGAGCCCAGGTACTCGGCCACGAGTTCTTCCTTCGTGTCCACCCACCAAATGGAGATGGAGTCAGGTCTTCCTCCCGTCTCGCTCGTTGCCTCGGTGCCCGCCCAAACGGTGAGGCCCGTGGCCTCCAGGGCGGTGATCGGGTCCCCTATCCCCCAGAGGGGGCCACCTTGGGGCCCATAAAGCCCTGTCTTCGTGCCGTAAAGGAGGGATTCTCCCACGAAGGCCAGCGAAAGCACCTCGACCCCCGCCGCCATCGTTTCCACTTGCGAAACGCCACGAACATGCACGATCCCAGCCGCAGTGGCCGCGTAGAGACCGGGGGAATAGGGCGGGCGCGGTTCGGTGAGCTCGAAGAGGCGGTGGACCGGACCCTCGATACCCACTATTTGAACCCACGTTTCTCCCTCCCGCAGGTAGAGCCCCGCTTCCGTCCCGAGGTAAAGCCCATCCTCCGTTGCCTCCAGGGAGGTGGGGCGATCTTCCGCCGGAAGTTTGGTCCAGACCCTCCAGTATTCCTTCCGCCATGCGCGCCACGAATCCTCATCGGCACTGATCTCGGACAGGGCACGGAGATCTGCGGTGGGGAACCGGATTAACCCCCGCTCGGTGGCAACGTAAATCCACTGGGTATCCGCCGTCACGGCCAAGGCCTCTTTCCCTAAGTCTGCGCTCTGCTGGTCCCCTGGGCCCTCTTGGTACAAGAGGAGCTCGGTGTAACTCTCCCGCCAATCGAAGGGAAAGGAGCGGGATAAGTCGACGATCGTCACTCCACCCCGTTCGGCTAGGATAAGGATCCCTTCCTCGGGCACGTAAAGGAGGTCGTATACCCGCCGGCCGGAGCGATAAGCATTGAATATGCCATCCTTGAAGGTCGATATTCCCCGGAAATGGGAGAAGACGGTGTACGTCCCGTCGGGGGCGGATACGGAGGTAATGTCGGTGATGCGGTTGGGACCGGGGATGCGTTCATTCTTTCCCGGCGGAAATATGTTCACCGATCCCCCCACAATCAACGAATAGCTCCATCCTTCACCCGCCCCGGAAAGCCGAAGCCCGGCCACGGTGTGGTCGTTGGGCATGGTGGGAGTTGTGGGCGTCATCTGGATGCTTTCGGCACTTCGGAAGAGGAAGAACCGGGTTCCTTCGCCCAATTCAAAGGAGAGACCGAGAAAGTCCTCTTGGGGACCTGTCCCGAGACCATGGGGGACTTCGTATTCCACACGCATCTCCTCCCCTTCCTTGAGGGGGGAGAAGAGCTGGAGGATTCCTCCCTCGTAGTCAACGGTGTAATCCATCCCCCGCTTCAGGCGTCTGCCGTTGCGGTAAACTCTTTCGGAGTTCGGCACGATTCCCGCAAGGGGCGACAGCACGAATACGTTCCGTTCAGTGGAGTAATCAAAGGCCGCCTTAAGCGCGGCGCTATCAGCGAAGAACCAGTTGGGGAAGTCGATTCTCAGGATTCCCTGTCTCGGGAAAAGCCGGAAGGAGAATTCCCCGTCGGGTTCGAGAGGTTTGAACCTCTTTTCTAAGGGAAGACGTATCTCCACCTCCAAGGTTTCCACTACTACGTCCTCGGCCCCCAAGTCGAGGTACCGACGTCTCTTCCCAGACCCAAGCTTGTATTCCGTCCCGTCCACCGAAATGGAAATGAACTCCACAAATTTCGCGAGGAACTCATCCTCCAAAGAGCTTCCGGGCACGAAGGGATATCGCTTAGCGAGGTTTCCCGTAAGGTGGTGTCGCTCGTTGTACGCGCGGATCGCGTCTTCGATCCAACGTTTCGCCAGGTTCCGCGGGGTATTGAGGAGAAGAAGCACATCCGTTCCGGAATCGTTGATCACCTTGAAGTCGAATTCCCTTTCCGGATCCTCTTCGAGGATCTCCCGGAGGTACCCAAGATCGTATCGCCCCAATAAGTTCCACAGGCTTTCATCAGGGTAGAGCACCAACCGCACTTCCGAAAAATCCGGGACGTATGGTTTCAGGAGCTCGAAGTAGTAAAGGCCTTTAAGATCGATCCGATATGGTGCGGTTTCCCAAGGTCTCCGGGGGTCCTGAAGGTAGAATTCTGTTTCCATATGTCCCCGCTCTCCGCGAAAGGTTCGGATCTCGAACTTTCCCAGGGATCGCGAGGCGAGTCCCACGATCCGGAATCCGTTCCCCAAATAGGCGAGCTTCGCCCCGAGCAGGGTGCGCCGGGGAACGGCGAAGGAGTAATCCCCGCTTAGGGAAAAATTGCCCAGGATCCCTTTCCAGCGTTTGGTGTCCAGATAGATCCCGAAATCTTGGAACGCGACCCCCCTGCTTGAATTCAGCTTTGCCTTGATGGTGATGGCCTTCGTGGCCCTTCCCTCGATGGAAGCAGCGAAGCCCTGTCGCAGGGAGGGAACCCAGGGCATAAGTCCGACCTTACGCAACGCCGCTCGATCCCCGATCCCAAGGGCGAAGCTCCAGGTATAGCTCCCCTGGACAGAAATGGTGAAAGAAGGGGTCTGCACCTGGGCGATCGCGATGAGAGGAGACAAGAGGGCGAAGAGGGTCAAAGCGATGAGGCGGCGCATCGTTTACCTCCCGCCCTCCCAGGACGCGCCCGCGGAGATGGTGAGGGGAAGATAGGGATGGGCCGCAATGCTCCAATGTAACCAGTAACCCTTGATTTCCACGGAAGCTCCCAAGGCGATGCCCTGACTGCCATAGCCGAGCCGCAGGCACCAGGCATCACCGCGGGCTTCCAGTCCGAGGCCGTAATTGAAGGTGCCGGGCTGGCTGTAACGGAAATTGGTAACAAACTGTGCCATAAAGCCCCCCACCTCCCCCGAAATCGCGGCCCCACCCCGCACGGCCCAGGGCCAAGGTTCG
>MTNL01000227.1 GCA_002010365.1 Candidatus Acetothermia bacterium JdFR-50
TGCGCCCCGAAACCAAAGAGCGGGTGCTGGCTGCTATCGAAGCCCTGGATTACACGCCGGCCAAGGCCGCACGGATCCTGCGCAAGAAGGAGACCGGCGTGGTCGCCATCCTCCTCCCCGATATCTCCAACCCCTTCTTCTCCCTCCTCGCCCGCGGGGTGGCCTCCGTGGCCTTCGAGCGGGGCCTCTCCACCTTGATCTGCGATTCCGATAACTCCCCGGAGAAGGAGACCCAGTACTGGGACATCCTCCTCGCCGAGGGGGTGGACGGGATCGTCTTCGTCCCCGTGGGGAGGCCCAACGAGGCGAAGTTGAAGCGGCTCCTCAAGCGGGGCGTCGGGATCGTGGTCGCCGACCGCAGGGTGGAGGGCTTCCCCGCGGTGGAGGCGGACAACCGCGGGGGGAGCGCCGCCCTGGCGGAGCACCTCATCTCCCTGGGTTACCGCAGGCTCGCCTACATCGCCGGCCCGGAGGGGGTAAGCACCGCCGAGGAGCGCCTGGCGGGCTTCACTCAGGCCCTGGAAGCCCACGGGCTCTCCCCGGTGACGGTGCGACGCGGGGATTTCACCCTCCAGAGCGGTTACGCCCTCGCCCGGGAGGTCCTGGCGCGGCATCGGGGGATAGACGCCATCGTGGCGGGAAACGACCTCATGGCCATCGGCGTCCTCAGGGCCGCCGAGGACATGGGCGTGGGGATTCCTCAGGCGGTGGGCGTCGCGGGCTTCGACCACGTGCTCCCCGCGGACCTCGTCCGCCCCCGCCTCACCACCGTGGCGGTGCCGGCCTACGAGATGGGAAGAGAGGCCATGCGGCGTCTCCTTCAGGGAAGTCCTGAGGGGAAGGTCTTACCGGTAGAGCTCATCGAAGGGGACTCCACCCCGAGGAGGGGAGGTGATGGCCCGGGAAAGGAACCTCCAGCTGATAAATCCCGAGGGAGGTGAGCGTCTATGAAGAGGCTTGTTGCGGTGTTGGGATTAGTGCTCCTTCTGGGAGCGTTGGTCTGGGCGGAGGCGCCCACCGTGGCGGTCTTCATCTCCACCCTCAAGAACCCCTACTTCGTCACCTTGGCCGACGGCGCCAAGGCCGCTGGGGAGAAGTTCGGGGTTGAGGTGGTGATCTACGATGCTCAGGACGATGCGGCCCTCCAACTCTCCCAAGTGGAGGACGCCATAGCGGCTGGCGTGGACGCTATCTGCATCAACCCCGTACACACCGAGGCCCTGATCCCCGCGGTGGAGAAGGCTAACGAGGCCGGGATCCCGGTGTTCTCGGTGGACCGGGACGTCCTGGGGGGCGAGCGGGTCTGCTACATCGGCACCAGCAACGTCCTGGCCGCCGAGCAGGGCGCTGCCACCCTGATCCGGTATCTCGCCCTGGCCAAGCGTGATCTCCCCTGGCGAGTGGTGATCCTGGAGGGGATCCCAGGGGCTTCGGCCGCGGTGGAGCGCGAGGAGGGCTTCAAGAACGTGTTCAAGCCCCTGATCGATGGGGGCGCTATCGAGGTCGTGGCCGACCTCACCGCGTACTTCGATCGGGCCAAGGGGTATCAGGTGATGTCGGATATCCTGGCCACCACCACCGACATCGACGCCGTGATCGCGGCCAACGACGAGATGATCCTGGGGGCCCTGGAGGCCATCAAAGCCGCGGGCCTGAAGGTGGGCTTCCCCGACGGGATCCTGCTCATGGGGTTCGACGCCATCGATGACGCCGTGGCCGCGGTGAAGACGGGGGAGCTGGTGGGGACCGTTGCCCAAGCCCCCTACATCCAGGGCTACTGGGGCGTGGAGGCCGCGTACCGGTACCTCGTCGAGGGCTGGCGGCCGCCAGAGGGTACGCTGGTCTACCCGCCCACCGGCGCCCTGTTCATCCCCACCCCGGTGGCGGTGGTGACGGCGGAGAACGTGGACCAGGTGGCGCAGATCACCCGCACCCCACCGGCCCTTCCCGGCACCAAGTGAGGGACGCGGGTACCTCCGGGCCCGGCGGGCTGGCCTGCCGGGCCCTTTCCTTTTAACCTCGGACCGGGCCGATGGATCCCAAAACCTGGCTCAGACGGATAAATCGGAACCGGGTCCTGTTCCCCCTGGGGGCCCTGGCCCTGTTGGTGATCGTGGCCTCTTCCCTCTCCCCCCACTTCCTCACCCCCATGAACATAAAGAACGTCCTCTCCCAGGTCTCCATCATCGCCATCCTCGCTGCGGGGGAGGCATGCGTCATCCTCACCGGGGGGATCGACCTTTCGGTGGGAGCTGTCCTCGCCATCAGCGGCTCCGTGACCGCGGTCCTGATGAAGTGGGCGGGGGTGACGATCCCCCTGGCCGTCTTGGGGGGATTGGGGGTGGGGGCCCTGGCCGGGGCGCTGAACGGCCTCATGGTGGCTTGGGTGCGGATCCCCTCCTTCATCGCCACCCTGGCCATGATGGCCGTGGCCCGGGGCGGGACCCTCGTCCTCACCAACGGGCGCCCCGTGTCGGGGTTCCTGCGGAGTTTCCGGGCCATCGCCGGATACGCGGGGCCCCTTCCCCTGCTTTTCCTGATCACGTTTGGGGTGTACGTGCTGTGGCAGTTGGCCCTCTCCCACACCCGCTTCGGCCGCTACGTATACGCAGTGGGGGGGAACGAGACGGGAACCCGGTTCGTGGGGGTCAACGTCCGCCGGGTGAAGCTGTTGGTCTTCATCCTGGCGGGACTGTGCGCCGCCATCGGAGGGATCATGCTGGACGCCCGCCTCAACGCCGCCTACCCCACCGCGGGGGAGGGCTACGAGCTCGACGCCATCGCCGCCGCGGTCCTGGGTGGAGTGAGCCTGAGCGGCGGGGTGGGTTCGCTGGTGGGGACCTTCTTCGGAGCGCTGGTGATGACGGTTTTGGGAAACATACTTAACCTCCTCAAGGTGGGCGCCTTCTACCAGTACATCGCCAAGGGCTTGATCCTCGCCATCGCCGCCATTTCCCTTTCCCGGGGCATCAAGTTCGCGAAGTGAAAGGGGGCCGCGATGAAGAAGAGAGGGATCCTCAACGACCGATTGAGCTGGGTCCTCGCCCGGTTGGGCCACGGGGATAGGATCGTGATCGCCGATTGTGGCCTACCCATCCCCGATGGGGTCGTGCGGATCGATATCTCGCTCGTTCCGGGGATTCCCTCCTTCAGGGATGTGGTGGGGGCCATCTCCGGGGAGCTGGAGGTGCAGAAGCTGATCGTGGCGGAGGAGATGGAGGATCGTAACCGGGATAACCTGGAGTTCCTGAGAAAGGCCTTCCCCGGGGTCGCCGTGGAGCGGGTGCCCCACGAGCGGTTCAAGGAGCTCGTCCGGGAGGCGAAGGCGGTGATCCGCACCGGCGAGGCCACCCCTTATGCCAACGTGATCCTCGAGGCCGGGGTGATCTTCTGATGGGCGGTGAAAGCGGCGGGCGCCCCTGGGTGGAGATGCGGGGCATCCACAAGTGGTTCGGAGGCGTGCACGCCCTGAAGGGCGTCGATTTCCACGTCCACCGGGGGGAAGTGGTGGGGCTGATCGGGGACAACGGCGCGGGCAAATCCACCCTCATCAAGATCCTCTCGGGGGTGTTCCCCCCGGACAAGGGGGAGATCCTGGTCGAGGGGCGAAGGGTCCGCTTCCGCAGCCCCAAGGACGCCAAGGAGCATGGGATAGAGACCGTCTACCAGGAGCTCGCCCTGGTGGACAACCTGGACGTCCCTGCCAACATCTTCCTGGGGCGGGAGCCTGCGTTGGTGGGGGGGCGGGGCCTCTTTGCCCTGCTCCACAAGGGTCGGATGTTGCGGGAGGCGCGGACCCTGCTGGAGCGTCTCAAGGTGAACATCGGCGACCTCACCTCTTTGGCCGGGGAGCTTTCCGGGGGACAACGCCAGACGGTGGCCATCGCCCGCGCCCTCTACACCGAGCCCAAGCTCCTCATCATGGACGAGCCCACGGCGGCCCTCGCGGTCCAGGAGACGAGGAAGGTCCTGGATCTCGTGCGGAAGCTGAAGGAGAGGGATATCGGGGTGGTGTTCATCAGCCACACCCTCCAGGAGGTCTTCGCCGTGGCCGATCGGATCGTGATCCTGCGCAAGGGTGAGAAGGTGGGGGACCTCCCAGCGGCCGAGCTCGCCATCGACGAGGCGGTGAAGCTCATGGTGGGCGGGGAGGGGACCTGAGGGGGGCTTGGGATGAGGATCGTAGTGGTGGGGAGCGCCAACACGGATCTGGTGGTACAGGCAGAGCGGGCGCCCCGGGCCGGGGAGACGGTGGTGGGGAAGAACTTCGTGATCGTCCCGGGCGGCAAGGGGGCCAATCAGGCCGTGGCCGCGGCCCGCCTCGGTGGTGAGGTGGCCTTCATCGCCCGCGTGGGCGACGATGATTTTGGGAAGAGAAACATAG
>MTNL01000242.1 GCA_002010365.1 Candidatus Acetothermia bacterium JdFR-50
GTAATCACGAATAGCTTTTAAATCCGTGATGTCGAGATCCACACGTGTTGTGCCGATAACTGTAAAATCCTTGTTTAACACTGTGCAGAGCTCGCTTCCGAGTTGCCCAGCTGCCCCCGTAACGAGGATTTTCATTTCTTCAGAGATGTGTTGCGTGATCGGCCTTTCTTCGAGAAAAGTCGATGCCAGAAGCCCCGGACGGGGCGCTCCTTATCATAATAATACCGCTTCCGGTAATAGTGGTAGCCATAATAACCGAAGTATTGCGGGGGAGCGCGGTTGATCACGGCACCCACCACGGAAGCGTGGACCTGGGCGAGCTTCTCCCGGGCCGCCTGGGCCGTGCGCTTGTCGGTGTGCTCGGCGTCCACGAGGAAGAGAACCCCGTCCACCTGGGTCGCCAGCACCTGGATCTCCGGGACGGCGTGCACCGGCGGGGCGTCGATCACCACCACCTCGTATTCCTCGGCGAGCCTCCGCAATACCTCGGCGAACGCCTGGGAGGCGAAGAAGTCCGCCGGGCTCGGGGGCTTGTGGCCGGCGAAGATGACATGCAAAGGCCCATAACCCTCGGGATGTATCTCCCGTATCACATCCTCAATCGCCGCCTCGCCTATCACCAACTCCGTGAGGCCGGGCACGGAGTCGTCGCTATCGAACACCCGGTCCAACACCGGGCGGCGGAGATCCGCCTCGAGAAGGAGCACCTTCTTTTTCTGAAACGCCAGCGCCAACGCCAGGTTAGAGGCCACCGTGGACTTACCGATCCCGGGCTCGGGCCCCGTCACGAGGATCGTGCCCAATTTCCTATCGGGTGAGGCCATGCGCAAGTTGAATACCAACGAGGAAAACACGTCGTGGACCCTTCCCCCCGGCTTGTAGTGGGTGAGAAGGATCTCGGAGATCTCCTGATAGACCCAGCGGCGGCGGTGATGAGGTATCCGAGGGATCACCGCCAGCACGGGAAGGCCGAGGGAGGCCCGCACCTCGTCCTGATTCCGGAACCGGGTGTCCAGCGCCTCGCGTACGAACGCGAGGCCCACCCCGCTCATGAGCCCCAGCATCGCCCCCATGAGCACGTTTAGACGCTTGTTCGGCCTGATGGGAGCTTCCGGCTCATCGGCGGGATCAACGATCTCCACCGTGCCCAGCTCCCCCATCTCCGCGATGCGGGCCCGGGCGTATTGGGTGACGAGGAGGGTGTAGAGGTCCTCGGTGATGTCGAGCTCGCGCTGGAGGCGGCTGAGCTCGATCCCCGAGTCCACCAGCTTCTTCACCTCCTCTTCCTTCATGCGCTCGAGCACCGCGACGCGGTTCTCCAGAGCCTTTAACTTAAGCGTGAGTTCAAGTTGCTGCTTGATGAGGTCCTCGTACTGGGGGAGCTTCTCCAATACGGCGAACTGCTGGGATGCTTCTTCCTCCATCTGCTTCCGTTTAGCAACGATCTCCCGCTCCAGCTCCCCGGCGCGGATGTAATCGCCGGAGCGGAGGGCCTCCTGGCGCTCCCGCTCCAGGTCGGCGATCTCCTTCTGGATGTTGCGGATGAGGGCGAGCTTGTCGGTGATCTCGAGGAGGAGCGATCTCCCCTCAGGACCGGCGAACTTCTCGAACAAGTCCTGCTTCACCCCGGCAAGGAACTTCTCCACCGTGGCGAGCTGGGCCTTGGTGTCCTCGAGGTCCACCTGGGCCTCGGCCAGGAGCTCCTCCAGGCGGGCGGCCTTGGCGACGAAGGCGTTCGTCTCGAGGAGGATCTCCATGTCGCGGGCGAGTTGGCCCAGCTTCTCCTCCGACACCTGGAGCTGTTGGCGGGTCTCTTCGATCTTGTTGTCGAGGAAGTCGATGATGGCCCGGAGGGACTGGCGGGCCCTTTCCCGATCCACCTCCTGGTAGGCCTCGGCAAGGTGGTTGGCGATCTTTGCCGCCTCTTTCGGGGAGCCGGCCACCGCCTCCACCCGGATCAGCCGGGCGTTGGGCACCACCCGGGCGGAGATCATGTCCCGAAGCTCATCAACCGTGATGACCTCGTCGGGGTTCACGGCGTGGGAGTTGGCGTAGGCGAGCCCGGGACGGTGCTGCAGCCGCAGGGCCACGAACTCCTGATCTTCGAGTAGGCGCTCCCGGAGCTCGAGCAATGTACCCTGGCTCTTGATGAGCTCGACGTGGGCGTTCAGGTCCTCGTCGCGGCCGGTGGGGACGAGGGTGGCGAGCTCCGCCGGAAGCCCCAGCGCCTCGAGGGAGACATCGGCGCCGCGGATGAGGAGGACGGCGGCGGCTTTGTACGTGGGTGGGGTTATCACGGTGACCGCGACGGCGAGGGCGACCGCCACAAGGAAGGTCCCGATCACGTACCATTTGCGGCGGAGGAGGACCTCCCACAGCTGCCGCAGATCTAGCTCGACCTCGCCGCTGTATGATGCCCCGCCTCTCTCCTCCACCCCTATCCCTCCCCTCCGGAATTAGCAGGTTGAGTAAGCCAATCCTCACATTCCACCGGTCCCATAACCAAATTCCCGCTCAGGGAAACGGTCCAGGGAAGGAACACCGCCCGCCACCCCCGGAGATCCTGGATATGAATGGTGAGGGTTTCTTGGGCGGGAATAGCGCTGGGTTCTCCGCAGAGGCTCAAACCCCCTAAAAAGAGAGGGACATCGGTGCGGGAAGCCTCGACGGGCGTCACGCGGAGGGTGAGGGGCGGCGCGACGCGGGGCACGGAGAAAATCCAGGGAAGGAGGGTCCACTCCGAAGCCATCAACCGAGGACCATCGGGCCCCCACCAGTTATGCCGGGCATCCACGGTGATCCGGGCCAGGTTCTGCACAGCGTACAGTTCGTTATCCACGAAGCTATTCCCCCGCAGGGTCACCCATTCCACTTCGGTGACTATTCCCTCCTCGTGCTCCGGGGTAATGCGAACGCCGATCACATTGGCGGCAATGAGATTTCCCTCGATAAGGGCCTTCCGGTTGACGATACGGATCCCCTCGCCGTTACGCTCGATGCGATTGCCCACCACGGCGATATACCAATCCCCCTGCCATCCCAGATAGATCCCCAACCCGTTTTCGGCGATCAAATTGTCCTCGACCACGATATTGGGGGTCTCCTCCGCAAGACAGAATCCCCCCATTATCAAAAGCAGCCCCATACAACCACAAGCGATGCCCCGCGTCACGTCGCCCCCGTCGGCACCTCCCTATCACCCGGGGTGGATCGCGGCGAAGGGATTGCCCACGAGGCAGTTCTTGCGGATCACCACGTTTTTGACATGGGGCCCGATGCGGATCCCCACTCCAGTGGGTCGGGTGCGGCCGTTCTTGTTTATACAGCAGTTCTCGATCAACACACCATTGCCCCAGTCGGCGAGATCTATGCCGTCCCATCCGTTCTCGGAGATGTTGCACCCGAGAATCTGGATGTCCTTGTAAATCCCGACGAAGTTCAGGCCGTCCTTGTACGATACGATGATCTGCACGTAGCGGAAAGTGACCTTTTCGACCGGGGAGGCGGTGCTCCCGCGGACATAGACCCCATGAGGGGAAACGGTAAGGGCCTCGACGGTGATGTTGCGGGAATTCAGGATCCTAAAGGGTCCCTTGATCACTACCTTGCCCACCTCGTCCCAGATATCGGGGCAACATTCCTTGGTCTTCACCGTGAAGGTCAGATCTCCCTTGATGGTGAGGTCGGCTTTCCCCTGGATCATCACGGCCTCATCGTATACGCCGGGGGCGATCAGGATGGTATCACCAGGCGCGGCCGCATCCACCGCCGCCTGGATGGTGTCATAATCGGCGGGCACCCGTAACGTGGCGGAGACCCCAACAACGGCCGTTGTGGCCAAACAAACCAAGACAAGAGACGCAAAATATCGCATTCTACCACCTCCAAACACCTGCCATTATATTGCGGTTATTCCCCTCATACGAGAGGATCCGCCATTTGAAACACGACCTTATACAACAATTTTTCCGCTGATGTCAAGCGGATAGAAATGGCAAAAATTCCAGTGATTTCGATAACATCAAGGGCGCCCCTCGAGGGAGATCCATAGGGCCTCGCTTCTCGTCGAGATGATCAACAAACCCGATCCTTTTTCGCCACCTCTCAACACGGCCCCGGCACTGGGAACGAAGGGGAGCGAGGCGCTGAAGCTTCCGCGCCGCGGGAAGAAAAAGGTCAAGGTTCCGGCACGGTCTATACGTACCACTTGATCGGTCCCAAGGCCCACGAAATCGCCGACAAGCCAAAGATCTTCCGGCGTAAATCGGTCTAAGAAAATCGTTTCCCCACTGGAGGATAAATGGACACGGACTTTCCTCTCCCCATACGCCAAAATATCCGCCAC
>MTNL01000014.1 GCA_002010365.1 Candidatus Acetothermia bacterium JdFR-50
ATTCCGTCGCCCGGATCCTCCACGTGGGAGATCGTACTGGCGCCGCCATCGTCGCGGCCCTCCACCGGGCCCTGCGGGCGTTCCCCAACGTGCGGGTGGTGACTAAGGCCACAGCGGTGGACCTTATCACCTTCCCCCACCACGCCCGGGATCCCCTCACCGTCTATGATCCCATCACATGTCATGGCGCCTACGTGCTGGATCAGGAGACCGGCGAGGTGCACCGTTACATCGCCGGGGCCACGGTCCTCGCCACCGGAGGCCTTGGCCGGATCTACCGCTACACCACCAATCCCCCGGGGGCCCGGGGAGACGGGCTTGCCATGGCCCACCGCGCCGGGGCTCGGGTGATCAACGCCGAGTACATCCAATTCCACCCCACCACCTTGGCCGTCCCCGAAGGCGAGAATTTCCTGGTCTCCGAGGCCGTCCGCGGAGAAGGGGGGAGGCTCCTGACCCCGGACGGCCGGCACTTCATGGAGGAATACGCCCCCGATTGGGGCGATTTGGCCCCTCGGGACGTGGTGGCCCGGGCCATCCACCGGGAAATGACCCTCCACGGCTACCCCTACGTGCTCTTGGACGTCTCGGGGATACCGAACTTCGCCGAGAGGTTCCCCACCATCTACCAGAAGTGCCACGAAGTGGGGATTGACGTACCCCGGGAGCCGATCCCGGTGGTGCCGGCGGCCCATTACTCCTGCGGGGGGGTGTGGACCGACGAGTGGGGACGGACCACCATCAGGAACCTCTACGCGGTGGGGGAGGTAGCCTGCACAGGGCTTCACGGGGCCAACCGACTGGCGAGCACCTCCTTGCTGGAGGGGTTGGTGTTCGGGGACCGCGCCGCCCGGGATATCGCCCGGGTGAACCCGGAGCCCATCGGCGAAAGGGAGGTGCCGCCCTGGGAATACCCCACCGACGGCGTCGCCGCCGATCCCGCCCTGATCCACCGGGACTGGCGTTCCGTGCAGTACACCATGTGGTACTACGTGGGGCTATCGCGGGACGCACATCGCCTGGCCCGGGCCATCCGGGACCTGCGGCACCTATGGGAGGACATCGTCGAGTTTTACCGGCGGGCGAAGCTCACCGATGAACTGCTCGGCCTCCGAAACGGAGTCCAGGCAGCCCTACTCGTGGCAGAAGCAGCCTGGCACAACCGCACCTCCCGCGGCGTCCATTATCGTGAGGACTTCCCAGGAAAACCCTGATCGGTTTCCCAAGCTATGCGCTCCAACGAGGTCATCCGCTGTGGGTTATGTCGAGCATCCGTGCCAGGGCGCGGCGGGCCGGTTCCCTGATTTCAGGGGGCACTTCCACCCCGTTCCTTTCCTCCCCTCGCAGGAGGCCCTCGAGGATGGAGGCCAAATCCGCGGGCCGGGTCAGGGACATGTAGCTGCAGAAAGGTGGGACCTCGGCTAGGGAGAAGACCTCCTTGTCGGGGTTCTCCTTGGCCAGGCGCGCCACCAGGCGCTCCTCCGTGCCCACGGCCCACACCGAGCCGGGAGGGGATGAGGACACGGTTTTGATGATGTAAGAGGTGGAACCCACATCGTCCGCAAGCTCCACTACCTCGGGACGGCACTCGGGATGCACCACCACCCGCACGCCCGGATGCTCCCGACGCACCCGGTACACGTCCTCGGGCAGGAACCGCACATGCACGTTGCAGGTGCCCCGCCAGAGGATGAGGCGGGCCTCCGCGAACGTGTCCATCCGCTCGGGGGGGCTATGAGGATCCCAGACAACGATCTCTTCCTCCGGAATACCCAGTTTCCGTGCGGTATTCCGCCCCAAGTACTGGTCTGGGACGAATAGCACCCTCGGCCGCTGCGAGAACGCCCAGCGGAGGACCGCTTCGGCGCTCGAGGAGGTACAGCAGGCCCCGCCCTTCTCGCCCACGAACGCCTTGACGTCGGCGGTGGTGTTCACATAGGCCACCGGTATGACCTCCCGCTCCGGGTCCATGACCTCCGCGAGCCTTCGCCAGAGCTCCTTCAAGGTGGGGTAGTCGATGGTGTGGGCGAGGAAGCACCCGGCGTCCTCCCGGGGGATGAGGACACGCTGGCCCTCCTTTGCCAATATGGCCGCGGTCTCGGCCATGAAATGCACCCCACAGAAGACGATCCACCGAGCTCCCGACACGGCCGCTTTTCTCGATAACTCCAGGGAATCGCCCCGATAGTCAGCCACCTCCACAATTTCGTCCCGCTGGTAATGATGGGCGAGAACGAGGAGCGCGTTTCCCAAAGTCCGCCGGGCCTCAAGGATCGTTTCTGTCAGCAATATCTGTTCCATTTCCCAAAAACCATTTTAATTCTCGGGCCCACTCCCGTCAGCCAGAGCCCTTCCCGGGGAGCATCCACCGATAGTCCGGGCACCCGATGACCCGAATCCCTGCCTTTCCTCTCCCCATGGAAAACGGAAGGATAGCGCAGCGATTCAGTTCATTTCGTTTCCCGGTTATACCGCAGAGCTGTGGTTACCACCCCCCGTTTGGTCGCGACCACCCTATTCCCTTCCGGCCCCTAATAGCTCTTCTACCTCCAGGGGCAATGTCTCTTGGGGGCCTTCCCAAACGGCCTTCAGGATCCCGTTTTCGTCTACGAAGAAGAAAGTGGGAGTCCACCTGATCCTAAACCTTTCCATTGTTTCTTGCTCACGATCGCCCAGGATCGCCACCGTGAGCTTTTTCCCATAGCGCTCTTGCAAAACTTCGAGTTCCTCTCGATCCTCTGGGGTCAACTCGTGCCCCTTTGTGAGGACAAGCAGTACCACCGGGACCTCCGCCGTGAGGGATGGGAGCATCTCCAGGGATGCGCGGCACGCGGGGCATGTGGTACTGAAGAAGAAGAGGAGGGAGGGGGTTGGAATACGGTCCGAGGAGACACCCTCCCCCTGAAGGTCCTCCCCCTGGAACTCTGGAAGTGCCTCCCCTAGGAGGTCTTGGGGACGGGGGATCACGAACCCCTCCAGCTCCGCGAGCCCGGCCCGGAGGTCCCCTTCGCTGAAGGGCCACTCGAGCTTTTCGTCGAAGGTACCTTCCGCGAACAAGGCCACCGTGGGAGCCACCTTCACCTTGAACCACGAGGCCAGGACGAACCGGGAGTCCACCACCACCGGGAAGGGCACACCCTCCAGAGAAGCTCGGAGTTCGGGCGTATCCCAGGGGACGACCAGGGCCACACTGATCTGAGATGAGGTCTGCTCCTCTTGCCAGTTTTTGAGCCAACCCACGGTGACCGCACAGGCCGTGCATTCCGGGGCTACGATAAAGGCGAAGCACCATTTGCCTTCATAAAAACGTTCGATCGGTATCTCTTCCCCTTGCAGGGTAGGAAAGGTCCACTCCGCCGCGGCCCCGAAGGAGATCGCCAGGAACATAAGCACCACAACCCAGATCCTCATTTGACACCCCCACTTTCAGGTTCGTGCAGGATTATGAGTCCCACCTTGGCCGTCCCCCTCTCTATGATCCCCAGCTCCAGGGCCGCAGCATAGGAGAGATCTATAATGCGGCCGGGAACGAAGGGACCTCGGTCGTTTATCCGCACCACCACCGATTTCCCGGTCGCGAGATCCACCACCCGAACCACCGTACCGAAGGGAAGGGTCTTGTGGGCGGCGGTAAAGGAGAACATATCGTAGAGCTCACCGTTGGCGGTGGTCCGTCCCTGGAATCCGGGGCCGTACCATGAGGCAACGCCTACCTCATAGAACCCCGTTGCCTGAAAATAGACAAATGTAACAACCACGAGGGCACCCAAAAGCAGCACCCACAGCCACCCGTTCATCGCCGCATTCTATCTCCATCCCGGGCGATGTTTCCATGCGGAGACGAGGCGATCTAAAAGTACATGTAGGAAATTGGAGAGGTAGATACCAACAGCACCCGCGCCCACCAAACTCAGGCGAGGCCAATGCCATCCTAGTCGAATCCCTAAAGCGAGATAAAAACCGAGCCAAACCAAAAAGATGAGGGAGGCGAGGTATAGGAGTCTAGTGAGGGAACCGAATAGGATGGAGTGGGAAAGTCCCCGATGTCTGAAGATCCACGCATACGGAAGCCAGAGAATCCGGAGAATCCCCCACCGGCGCAAAGAAGAGGAATCGGCAAGATCGATGTCCGGGCTTAAGAGAAGCGAAGCGCCCACATAAGATAGGGTGAAGGTGACAAGCTCATTCCACTGGACACCCCAAATAGCGCCCCCCGCGGTCCACAGCGGAAGGGTGGCGAGTTCAAACGCGAGATGCGTTTTTCCGCTGGGCATCGTTGACCCACCCTAAGGGTACCGCTAAAATTTTAGCAGCTCGACACCTTCAGTGCTAAAAACCATCG
>MTNL01000203.1 GCA_002010365.1 Candidatus Acetothermia bacterium JdFR-50
ATGCATAGTCCGAGCAGAGCGGAGGCGCCTTATACGATGGTTAGGGTAGGCATAGATATCGTGGAAGTGGACCGCATAGGGGAAATCCTAGGGCGGCGGGGGGAGAGGTTCCTTCGGCGAATCCTCACCGGGACGGAGGTCAACTACATCCTGAAGGCCCGACCGCCGCTCAGAGAGGAGAGGCTGGCCGCCCGCTTCGCGGCCAAAGAGGCCTTCATCAAGGCATTGGGACGCCCGGTGCCCATGAGGGAACTGGAAGTGGGACACGATGAGAACGGGCGCCCGCAGCTTCTTTTCCGCGGACGCCCATATCCTTTGAGCCTATCTCACACGAAGGGGATCGCCGTGGCGGTGGCGATCATTCTTGGGCCAGCTCCCTGAGCCGCTCGGCGAGCTTGATGGTCTCGCGGCCGGGCTGGGCGATGTACGCCTCCCGGTCCTCCTTGGTGGCCTCCTCCTGGAGCTTCTTTATGGAGAGGCGTACTTGGCGTTTGGCCTCGTTTATTCCGATGATCTTCGCCGTAACCTCCTGGCCCACCTTCAGGACCTCGGAGGGATGGGTGATGCGCTCCTCGGCGATCTCCGAGACGTGGACCAACCCCTCCACCGTGGGGGTGATCTTCACAAACGCCCCGAACTCCTTGAGCTGGGAGACGGTCCCCTGGACCACGTCGCCCACGGAGTAGCGTTCCAGGAATTCCTCCCACGGGTCCTTGGAGAGTGCCTTAAGGGAGAGGGAGATCTTTCGTTCCTTGGAGCTGGCTTTAAGAACGATGGCCTTCACGTGGTCGCCCTCCTTGAGGACCTCGGAGGGGTGGTTCACCCGCTCCCAGGAGAGCTCCGATACGTGTATGAGTCCCTCGATGCCCTCCTCCAGCTCCACGAAAGCACCGAAGTCGGTGATCTTGGTGACCTTTCCCTCCACCAGCGCGCCGTGAGGGTACCGGTGCTCCACGTCCTCCCAAGGGTCGGGCAGAGCCCGCCGTAGGGAAAGGGAGATCCTGCGGCGCTCCTCGTCTACTCCCAGGACCACCACCTCCACCTCGTCGCCTTCCTGGACCACTTCCTTGGGGTGCTTGGGCCGTCCCCAGGTAAGCTCGGAGACGTGGACCAACCCCTCTACGTCCTCCTCCAACTCCACGAAGGCGCCGAAGTCGGTGACGGAGACCACCTTCCCCTTGACGCGGGAGCCCACCGGATACCGTTCGGCGATGCCGTTCCAGGGATCCTCCCGGAGGCGCTTGATGGAGAGGGAAATCCTCTCCTCTTCCCGGTTCGCCTCCAAGACCATCACCTGGATCCGTTGGCCCACGCGGAACTTGCCCGGAGGCGGGACCGGGATGTCCTTCCAGCAGATCTCGGTGCGGTGGACGAGGCCATCGACTCCGCCCACGTCCACGAATATGCCAAAGTCCACAATGGACTTTATTTTCCCCTCGATGATTTTCCCAGGTCCAAGGGAAGCGAAAAGCTCGTCCTTCTTCTTCTCCTCCATGTAGCGGAGGTATTCCTTGCGGGAAACCACGATGTTGCGGTTGCGGCGGGAGAATTCGATGATGAGGAAGTTGAGCTCCTTCCCCTTCAGACGCTCGAACTTGCCGGAGATCCCCGGACCCAAGTGGGAACCGGGGAGAAAGGCCTTGATTCCGTCAAGATTGACGTTGTAGCCGGCACCCTTAACCTCTTCATAGATCTTCCCTTTTACCGGGATACGGTTTCGATATGCCTGTTCCAGCTCGGCAAACCGACGGTTGAAGAAGGCCTGCTTTTCGGAAACGAAGACCGTGCCGTTCTCTTCGTCAATGTAGGTGACGAGAACCTCAAGCTCTTCCCCCTCCTCCACCTTTTCCCGAAAGGGGGCGAGCTCCGTCCTTCTGAGGATGGCCTCGGACTTATAACCGATATCCACCAAGTACTCGGTATCCGTTTCCCCGACTACCACCCCCTTGACCGTGTCGCCACGGGCGAAGACACGGACGTCGCTCAGGTCGAGCGCGTCCTCCATCCTGATCCGTTCCGCCATTCCCGATCACCCCTCATGTTAGGTTTCCCCTTATCGGGCCCGCTCCTTTAGCCGACTGCGAACCCCTTTGGAGCAAATTCGCCGAATGTTATCCGCGCCCCCGTGGAGATGCAATGTGGTGCAGCGGGAAAGCGTTTGGGCAAAAGGCCGTCTCCGGAAAGCCTCAGGTTGACCGCTAAAAAGGCTCTGGCTATATTTGGGAGCGTTGGGTCCGTAGCTCAGGTGGTCAGAGCGCACGCCTGATAAGCGTGAGGTCCCTGGTTCGACTCCAGGCGGGCCCACTAGTGGGGTGGGGAGCGGCGGGGACTTTAATTTTTGATTGTTGTGTCAAAGGAGGTTTAAAAATGCTTAAGATGGCGGTTTTTGTGGATGTCCAGAACGTTCAGGAGACCTTCGAACGTCAGGGTTTCGGTGTCCGGTATGATGCCCTGAAGGATTACGTTTTGGAACATTTTGGTCTCAAACGGGACGAGGTGAAGTTCATCGCCTTCGTTCCCTATAAGCGAGATGAGGATCGACGCATCCGGCTCATCGATGCCCTGGCCTTCATGGGCTTTCGGGTGATCTCCAAGGTGATCCGGGAGCACCCCGACGGGGGCCTCAAGGCCAACATGGACGTGGAACTGACCCTGGAGGCCGTGCTCCTTTCGGAGAGGATCTCCCAGGCGGTCCTGGTTAGCGGGGATTCCGACTTCGTCTCCCTGGTGTCCTACCTCTCCCGCAAGGGCGTCCGGGTCACCATTATCGGCCCAGGCCGGGCTTCCACCTCGGTGGAGCTCATCCGCATGGCCGACGATTACATAAATATGGAGGAGATCCCTAACGTCCTCGTCTCCCGGGCAATGCGGGAGCCCGAGTTCCCTCAACCCTTTGAGCCCGGAAGCACTGTACCCCATATCGAATCGGTGCCTCACGAGGAGCCTCCGTTTGGGGAAACCGACTTCTAACCGGAGGTCGGGGTGTGAGGGAGTATCGAGAATGTCCTGAAAGGCGCGATCCTTTTAGAAAAAAAACGGGCAAAGGTTTCTATGAGAAAAACGCCATCGATGCCCGGGATTCAGGAGTACGGGAGCTTTTTCTTTTTAGCCGAGGAGGAAGCAAGGCACTTGAGGATCTTAGCAAACCTCTTCCGCGAGTATCACAAGACGGGCGCGGTCGCCTCCCGGTCCGCGGGGAAACTGAGAAAGATCGCCGAGGAGATCCTCATCGACAAGGTGAAGATGCAAATATCTGCTGCTTCCTACGAGGCCGCCGCCATCTACGCCGCCATGGGATTTCGAGGAACGGGCGATGTCTTTTTTCACTGAGCAGGCCGAACAGGCCGACGATGCCGAGGTGAAGAAGATCTTCCGCTGGCTCTCGGAATGGGAACGCAAACACCTCGAGCTGTTGATGGCTTTGGACGAAGGTCTGCGCCAACGCGCTTGGAACGACCCAGAACTTCTGGTGTCTCTGAAGCTGCGTTTCCAACAGCGGTTAGGTCCGATAGACCCTTTCGATAGCGGTGTTTTTAGGCTTCCGGGGATTAGAATCCATTCGGGATGAAAATTTATCCGATCTGGTTTGACTCGCTGGGAGCAAAATCTATGTGCGTGCTCGTTGAGACCCCGGATCTTTCCTTCCTCATCGACCCCGGAGCTGCCATCATGCAGCCGCGATATCCCGCCCCCACTGAGCTAAAACTCTATTACCTTGAACTCGCCACCGAGGCCCTAAGGCATGCTGCCCGCCGTGCCACCCATATCGCCATCACCCACTACCACTACGACCACCACCGCCCCGATATCCCCGAGCTCTTCAAGGAAAAGACCCTTTGGATCAAAGACCCCAACCGTTGGATTAATCGGTCCCAGTGGGAGCGATCCCGGTACTTCCTCTCCGTCCTCGCCGCGGAAAGTCGAACAAAGCTTGAGGAAGTTCCACCCCAGCCGGATGAATACCCCGATCCCTTGGAGAGGCTTCCCCGGGCCAAGGCTGGGGGGGCGCCGGAGGAAATCCGGAAGAGGTGGCGTAGGCGGTTCCAGGGGCTCGTCCGGATGTGGAAGAGAGGGCCGTGGATCGCGGAAGAAAGCTTTTCAGGGAATGTGGTCTACGCCGACGGAAGGACCTTCCGCATCGGAAAGACGGTGGTGCGGTTCACGGAGCCCCTGTTCCACGGGGTGGAGTACGCGAGCCCGGGTTGGGTCCTGGCGGTGATCGTGGAGCACGGAAAGCGAAAATTTCTCTATTCCTCCGACCTCCAGGGGCCCATCATCGAGGATTACGCCGAATGG